>OMWM01000024.1 GCA_900314775.1 uncultured Eubacteriales bacterium
TGTGGCTCAGAGGTAGAGCACATCCTTGGTAAGGATGGGGTCATGAGTTCAATTCTCATCAGCAGCTCTTTATTTATGAGGCTTCCACAATCTGGAAGCCTTTTTTAGAATATTGTACAATCATCAGAGGGGATCAGCTATGGAAAAGGATCATACGACAGAGACAGCAGAAAATGAAAAAAGCGTTTCCAGGAATTTTATCGAGACGGAGATCGACAAGGATCTTGCAGAAGGGAAGTACACGGAGATTGTAACCCGTTTCCCGCCGGAGCCGAATGGATATCTTCATATCGGCCACGCGAAATCCATTCTTCTGAACTATGGAATCGCGAAGAAGTACGGCGGCAGATTCAACCTTCGTTTTGACGATACCAATCCGACCAAGGAGAAGACAGAATTCGTGAATTCTATTGTGGAGGATGTGCGCTGGCTCGGTGCCGAGTTCGACGGTGAGATCCGTTTCGCATCGAATTATTTTGACCAGATGTATGAGAATGCGGTGAAGCTCATCCGCAAGGGACTGGCTTATGTCGATGATCTGTCTGCCGAGCAGATCCGCGAGTACAGGGGCACCCTGACTGAACCGGGCAAGAACAGCCCGTACCGCGACCGCAGCATCGAAGAGAACCTGCAGCTGTTCGAGGATATGAAGAACGGCCGTTTCGAGGATGGTGCGAAGGTGCTGCGTGCGAAGATTGATATGGCATCGCCGAATATCAACATGCGTGACCCGGTTATCTACCGTATCGCCCGCATGACGCATCACAACACCGGCGATAAATGGTGCATCTATCCGATGTACGACTTTGCACATCCGATCGAGGATGCCATCGAGGGCGTGACACATTCCCTGTGCACGCTGGAATTTGAGGATCACCGCCCGCTTTATAACTGGGTAGTGCAGAATCTTGATTATCCGCATCCGCCGAGACAGATTGAGTTTGCGAAGCTCTATCTGACCAATGTGGTAACCGGCAAGCGCTATATCAAGAAGCTGGTGGAGAACGGCACGGTTGACGGATGGGATGACCCGCGTCTTGTGACGATTGCGGCACTGCGCCGCCGCGGCTATACACCGGAATCCATCCGTATGTTCATGGAGATGGTAGGCATTTCCAAGAGCAACAGCTCAGTTGATTATGCGATGCTGGACTACTGCGTCCGTGAGGACCTGAAGATGAAAAAGCCTAGAATCATGGCCGTTCTGCATCCGCTTAAGCTCGTGATTGACAACTATCCGGAAGGACAGATCGAGTATCTGGATGTCGTGAACAATGTCGAGAATCCGGAGCTTGGAAGCCGTAAGGTACCGTTTGGCCGTGAGCTTTATATTGAAGAAGACGATTTCATGGAGAATCCGCCGAAGAAGTATTTCCGCCTCTTCCCTGGCAACGAGGTAAGACTGATGAACGCTTACTTTGTAAAGTGCGTGAGCGTCGAGAAGGATGAAGAGGGCAGAGTTACGGTGGTTCACTGCACCTATGACCCGGAGACGAAGAGCGGTTCCGGCTTCACCGGCCGCAAGGTCAAAGGCACCATTCACTGGGTAGAGGCAGGACACGCCGTGAAGGCGCAGGTAAGGCTCTACGAGAATCTGGTCGATGAGAGCAAGGGCGTCTATAACAAGGAAGACGGCAGCGTCAACGTAAACCCGAATTCGCTGACGGTTCTGAATGACAGCCTGATTGAGCCGGAGATTGCGAAGGCAGGCCCTGGCGACAGCTTCCAGTTCGTACGGAACGGTTATTTCTGCATCGACAGCAAGGATTCAAAACCGGATGCGATTGTCATCAACCGGATCGTACCGCTCAAGAGTTCTTTCAAAATTAAAAAATAATATTCAGGACCCGGGCAGCATGCACGTTTCCCTGTCAGAATGGCAGTGAAACATGCAGGCCCGGGTATTTTTATGCCCTGCAGGAAGATATGAGAAAAATGTATCAAAAATATAAAAAAACGAGAAAACAGAAGATAATTAAAGATAACAAGAGATAACACAAGAAAATATCATTTTTTTAACGACCTGTACGGTTGCACAATAATGGAAAAAACTATATTATACTCATTGATGTAGTTAGCACTCCATTCAAGTGAGTGCTAGCAATGAAAAATGAAAAATACACAGTATGAATATAAGGAGGATGACACTTTATGAAGTTAGTTCCATTAGGTGACAGAGTTGTATTAAAACAGTATGAAGCAGAAGAGAAGACAAAATCCGGAATTATTCTTGCCGGTGATGCCAAGGAAAAACCGCAGTACGCACAGGTTGTTGCTGTAGGTCCTGGCGGAGTTGTTGACGGCAAGGAAGTCAAGATGGAAGTCAAGGAAGGCCAGAAGGTTATCTATTCCAAATATGCGGGCACAGAAGTAAAGCTCGAAGATCAGAAATATATCATTGTTAAGCAGAGCGATATTCTCGCTGTAGTAGAATAATTATTGAATCAGGAGGAATGCAGAGATGGCAAAAGAAATTAAATACGGAACAGAAGCTAGAAAGGCTCTCGAAGCCGGTGTAGATAAACTTGCAAATACAGTAAGAGTTACCCTTGGACCGAAGGGCAGAAATGTTGTTCTCGACAGAACATACGGCACACCGCTGATCACAAACGATGGTGTTACCATTGCGAAGGACATCGAGCTTGAGGATCCATTTGAAAACATGGGCGCTCAGGTAGTCAAGGAAGTAGCAACAAAGACCAATGACGTAGCCGGTGATGGTACCACAACCGCTACCGTTCTTGCACAGGCTATGATCAACGAAGGTATGAAGAACCTCGAAGCAGGTGCTAACCCGATCATCCTCAGAAGAGGTATGCAGAAGGCTACAGATATCGCTGTAGATGCAATCAAGGAAATGAGCTCCTCCCTCAACGGCAAGGATCAGATCGCCAAGGTAGCCGGCATTTCCGCTGGTGATCCGGAAGTCGGCAATATGGTTGCCGATGCCATGGAGAAGGTTGGCAACAAAGGTGTTATTACCGTAGAAGAGTCCAAGACCATGAACACAGAGCTGGATATCGTTGAAGGTATGCAGTTTGACAGAGGTTTCCTCAGTGCTTACATGTGCACCGATATGGACAAGCAGGTTGCTGCACTTGAGAACCCATATGTGCTGATCACCGATAAGAAGATTTCCAATGTTCAGGAGATCCTTCCTATTCTTGAGAGCATCATGAAGACAGGTTCACCGCTCCTCATCATCTGCGATGACATGGAAGGCGAAGCACTTACCACAATCGTTCTGAATGACCTCAGAGGTACTTTCAAGGTTGTTGCTGTCAAGGCTCCTGGCTATGGCGACAGAAGAAAAGCAATGCTTCAGGATGTTGCTATCCTTACAGGCGGTCAGGTTGTTTCCACAGACCTCGGTGAGGATCTCAAGGATACCACAATCGATATGCTCGGCCGTGCTAAGTCTGTCAAGGTCGACAAAGAGAACACCATCATCGTTGACGGTGCAGGCGATTCTGCAGCGATCAAGGCGAGAATCGAGCAGATCCAGACACAGGCAGAAGAGACAACTTCTGATTTCGACCGTGAGAAGCTCAATGAGAGAATGGCTAAACTTGCCGGCGGCGTTGGCGTTGTCCGCGTAGGTGCAGCTACCGAGACAGAGATGAAAGAGAAGAAGCTTCGTATGGAAGATGCACTTGCTGCAACAAGAGCAGCTGTAGAAGAGGGCATCATCAGCGGCGGCGGTTCCGCTTACATCCACGCTTCCAAGAAGGTTGCCGAGTATGCTGCAACACTTGAAGGCGATGAGAAGACCGGTGCAAAGGTTGTTCTCAAGGCTCTCGAGGCTCCGCTGTTCCACATCGCTGAGAATGCTGGTCTGGAAGGCGCTGTTATTGTCAACAAGGTTCGTGAGAGCGAAGTCGGAACCGGTTTCGATGCTCTTCATGAAGAGTATTGCGACATGGTTAAAGCTGGTATCATCGATCCTGCCAAGGTTACAAGAAGTGCACTGCAGAATGCAACCAGTGTTGCTTCCACCTTCCTTACCACAGAGTCCGCAGTTGCTGAGATCAAGAAGACAGATCCGGCAGCAACTGCAGCAGCTATGCAGCAGGGCGGCATGATGTAATCTGCCATCCGCAGTAAATAAGACAGAAGATTGGCTTCTGTGCGCGAATTGCGCACAGGAGCCTTTTTTTCTATGCCTGAAATTGTATTTCTGCAGGTACACATAGAATTAACATATGACCTGTTGCACTGCTGCGGCTGCCGTGCTACTATATATACGACAGAAGTAGTACGACAGTCGTAATACGACAGTCGAAGGAAAGGAGATGTGCGGTGTCTGGAATCAGCAGCGATGTGATTCGAGGATACAATGATACGATTATTTTATATCTGCTTCTGCAGGAACCGTCCTATGGGTATGAGATCTCAAGGAAGATCAGGACAATTTCCGAGGAAAAGTACATTATAAAAGAGACGACATTGTATTCGGCGTTCAGAAGAATGGAGAACAACGGATATATCGAATCCTTTAACCAGGAGGCAGAGGCCTCCGGCGGAAAGAAGCGGACGTATTACCGGATTACAGAGAAGGGACGCGTGTATTACCGGGAAAAATGCGCCGAGTGGAATCTGACAAAGGATGTCATCAGCCGTTTTATCAACGAGGAAGCATAAACCAGGAGGGGAATATGGATACAATAAGAAGTTACCTGGATAATATGTTTATGAATCTCCCTCACACAGAGCAGGTCATGAAAGCCAAGAATGAACTTGGGCAGATGATGGAGGATAAATACAATGAGCTGCGGGCTGAGGGAAAGAGCGACAACGAGGCGGCCGGCATTGTGATTTCCGAATTCGGCAATCTCGAGGAACTGGCGGAAAGTCTGGGCATTGACAAGCAGGTCGCGATCAGAAATGAAGCCGCATCCGATGCTCGCCCGCTTACGCTGCAGGATGTCAGAGATTACATGAATGCGGTGATTCACAGCTCCGTGATGATCGGCGTGGGCGTGATGCTGGTGATCTGCGCCTCGGCAGCTTATCTGATTTTTAATCAGAATGAGAGGATGGCGATCATCGCCTTCTTCGTCACACTGGGCATCGGCGTCGGCTGCATCGTCTTCGGCGGCATGCAGCTTGGCGACTGGGGATTTATCAATAAAGAAAAACTGCAGCTTGATTTCGGCACGGCGGAATATATCAAGGATGAAAAACATAACTTTCATACGCAGTATGCGGTCTATATCGCCGTCGGCGTGATGCTCTGCGTGCTGTGCTGTGTGCCGGCAGCGGTTGTCGAAGGCAGGTTTGCGCATATCGCACAGGCATCGCTGTTTCTTATGGTCGGTCTGGCCGTCATGCTTTTCATCATGGCCGGGATGCGGCAGGGAGCCTATGACCGTCTGCTGGGCAATGCGGCCAGAGGCAGCGAGGTAGATGCAAAGTGCTATACGCCGACAGGGCAGAAAGTGCTGTCTGTTTACTGGAGTACGATAACCTGTCTGTATTTCTGCATCAGTTTCCTGACTTTCCGCTGGGATATTTCCTGGCTGATCTGGCCGATTGCGGCGGCCGCAAGGGGTATCCTCGAAATAGTCTTCCGTAAAGAGGATTCCGGAGGGAGGCAGTCATCATGAAGAAAAAGACGTATGAACTGCTTCTCGCGCTGGCCGTTATTGTCTGCGCCGTGATCGGCATCCGGGCCCATACCGGGAATTTTGGAGGGCGTTTTAAAGGGCAGAGCGGCGAGCAGAAATATGTAAACACGCAGACATTTGATACTGCCTCCGGCATAGAGGCCGATGTCACGGCAATGGATGTGAGCATTGTGCAGGGAGACAGCTTTTCCTGCACATACCGCTGCGGCAGAGAATCGGAGATACCGGAGATGAAAGTGGAAAACGGCATTCTGAAGATAACGCAGAAAAATCATGCAGATGGTTTCTTCTGGCTGGGCGGCGGTCCTTCTTCTCTGGAGATCACGGTGCCGGAGGATATGAAAACGGACCGGATTACGGTAAGCGGCCAGGCCGGCGATCTGTATATGGAAAAGGTCACAGCAGAGAAGACATCGGTGAGTCTGGACGCAGGAGATTTCTCGGCAGACCAGTGCAGCCTCGGCGATGCGGAATGTGATTTTTCCGCCGGCGACTGCGCACTCAGTGAATGCACTGTCGGCAGCTGCAGAATTGACAGCAGTGCCGGGGATGTGACGATGGATCTGAAAGGCGGCAGGAGCGATTATTCCTTTGATGTCAGCACTTCTGCCGGCGATGTGGAAATTGACGGCGATCTGTATGAATCGGAATATCAGTATCAGGGCGGCGGCAGTCTGATCTTCGCGGATCTGTCGGCCGGCGATATCAGTATTGGATTTTCAGAATAAAGACATGTGAGCGGACGGGGCAGCCTGTCCGCTCTTTTATATAGGATTCCTGCAAAGTTCGTGGTATTATTAGAAAAAGAAAGGTATTATCTGACAGAAGGAGGAAGCAGTATGAAAATATCCAAAGTATCCGTGGAAGAGCTTTTCGGCTCTTACTCGTACGAACTGCAGATTCTTACAGATAAGAATATTACTATCCTGGATGCCCCGAACGGTATGGGAAAGACAACGGTGCTGGGCATGATACATGCCGCGCTGAAGCAGGATATTGATTTCCTGGATGCAGTGCCATTCAGACGGTTTACGATCTTTTTCGATGAAAACAGCAACCGGTGCCGATACATATCCGGCAGCGGCGAGGAGCAGGAACTGACAGTCAGCAGTCTTTCGATCTGTAAAAATGACATCTATTACAGTATAGCGGATACCATCAGCGAGATGCGCAGAAATCCGCTGCGGAGCCGTCTCTTCCGGAATGAAGAGATGGAACCGGGGATGTACTATATGATCAATGATCAGAAATATCCGGTTGAACTCGATTTTACCACGCATCCGTTTGACCGCGTAAAGGGTGCGGTTACCGGCATTAACGGCAGCGAGGAGAGAGATTCGATCAACGATCTGGTATCCGTACGCGGCGCGGAGGATCAGCTCAGCATTATCGATGCCAATACAAGCGTCTGCTTTATCGAGGCGAACCGCCTGTATTACACGGTGATCAGCAAGCTGACAAACAAGACGGTATCCCGCGTCGTGAAGTACCAGGACGACATCAGCCAGGCGATCCGGGCAGCCGGGACAGAGTATGCACAGGTTTCCCAGCAGCTCGACCGGACATTTCCGCAGAGAGTGCTGAAGGACATTTTCAGCAGCGGCGGGGAAGACGGGCTCCCTTCCACGGAGCAGCTGGTCAGGGAGCTGAAAGAGCTGGACAGCCGCCGCGGGGCGCTCAGTCAGCTCGGCGTGATTTCCGACACGGAGGTTGCGCATTTCGACGTACCGGAGAATCAGGATTTCAGCCGGGAGACGAAGATTTTTCTCTGCAATTTCATCCATGACAGCAGAGAGAAAATCAGCGTGTACAGCAAGCTGGCAGAGAAGCTGACGCTGCTTCGCGAGATTATCAACGTCGAGAGCGGATACAGCGATAAGGAGCTGCATTTCAATCAGGAAGTCGGTGCGTATTTCGTGTCGACAGACAGCGGGCGCAGGATTCCGCTCAGCAAGCTCAGTTCGGGTGAGAAGAACAACTTCATTCTCTTTTATGAGCTGATATTTGAAGTGGAACCGGGGTCGCTTGTCCTGATCGACGAGCCGGAGATCTCGCTGCATGTGGCATGGCAGCAGAAATTTATCGACGAACTGGATGGGATCTGCCGTCTGCGCAATCTGCAGGCGGTTGTCGCAACGCATTCGCCGGACATTGTCAGCGACCATATCGATCTTCTCGTGGATCTGCAGGATGTCAAGAATGGATAACCGCAGTATATCCGGTTCTGCCATGATGATGCAGTCGCCGAAACGTGTGACGGCGATGATCAGAATGGCCCGGCAGAAGGACAGCCGCGGGACTTTTCTGCTGGTGGAAGGCGATTCGGACAATTCTTTTTACAAGAGCATGATCAGCAAAAGCAGGGCGCATATAGTGCCGATGAGCGGCAAGGAAGCGGTGCTCGAGGGAATTTCCCGGGTCAACAAGGCCGGCATTCGCGGTGTGATCGCCATTGTGGACAGTGATTATGACAGAATTCTCGGACAGATGGAGAAGATCGACAATCTGTTTTATACGGATACGACGGATATTGAGACCATGCTTCTCTCATCCGGCGCCTATAAGCAGTTTGAATCCATGTTCGGCAATGCGGACAGGATAGCCAGTTTCGAGAAACAGCGCCGCAGATCGCTGTATCAGTGCATGCGGGATATCGGAGCGGGAATAGGATGCCTGCGGATGGTGAATGCGCGGGAGAGCTTCTGCATGAAATTTCCGGATGTCGGGGAGAGAAATAACCGCGAATCCGGGCAGTATCGTCCCGACCGCATCTACCGGTATTTCGATGAAAATTATAACTTTGCGTATGAAAATTATCTGGAGGATCTGCTGGAAAGATCGCAGAACCCGCCGGACCGCAGCAATCTGATGCTTTGCGTCAGGGCAGTGCGGGAAAAACGGCCGAATCCATGGTATGTCTGCCGCGGACATGACATGATGCAGATTGTGGCGGTTTTTTATGAATATTTCGGCGGTACGCTGATCCGGAAATCCAACGCCAACGGTGTGGAGGCTGTGCTGATGGGCATTTACGCATCGGGCGGCTATCTGCGCTCGACGGAGCTGATGAAGAGCATCCGGAAGTGGCAGGAGCAGAACCCGGAATGGGTGATTTTAAACAGAAATATGTATCTTGAAGATAAGGAGAAAAGAAATGACGTATCAGGAAGTGCTCGATAATGCAAGGAAGAATATGCTGCCGAGATGCAAGGTCTGCCCGGAATGCAACGGCATCGCGTGCAAGGGACAGGTACCAGGTGTAGGCGGCGTCGGCAGCGGCCGTGCCTTCACGATCTGCCGTGAATATCTGGAAAAGATCAAGGTCCGCATGGATGTCATCCATGAGCCGTATGAAAATGATACTTCTATAGAGCTTTTCGGCCGGAAGTTTGACGTGCCGTTTTTTGCGGCGCCGATCGGCGGCATGACTCTGAATTTCACAGGGTCCCTGACAGATGAGGAGTACAGCCGCGCGGTAGTGGACGGAACGCGGGAAGCCGGCGGTTTCGCCTTCACAGGCGACGGTCCGGTCGATGAATATTTTCTGTCTTCTCTGCCGGTGATCCGGGATGCCGGCGGCGTCGGTGTGGCGACGCTGAAACCGTGGAAGCAGGAGAAGGTATTTGACCACATCCGCAGGCTGGAAGAGGTGGATGCGATGGCGTTCGCCATGGATGTCGATTCCGCATCCCTGATTAATCTGAAGCTGCTCGGCAAGCCGGTTTATCCGAAGCCGGAACGTGAGATCCGCGAGATCGTCGAATCGACCGCGATGCCGTTTATCGTAAAAGGCATTATGACAGGCGATTCGGCTAAGCGCTGCGCGGATGCCGGCGTATACGGCATTGTGGTGTCCAGCCACGGCGGCCGTGTCATGGAAGATATGCCTGCACCGGCTTCGATGCTGGAAGAGATACGCGCGACCGTCGGCGGCGATGTCCGCATCTTCGTGGACGGCGGTATCCGAAGCGGCGCCGATGTCTTCAAATGTCTGGCGCTGGGCGCCGATGCGGTCCTGATCGGCCGTCCATATGCGATTGTGGCGCACGGCGGCGGCAGCGAAGGCGTCCGCCTTTATACCGAAAAAATCAAGGATGAACTGAAGACCGTGATGATGATGACCGGATGCGAGACGCTGAAGGACATCACACGCGACAAGATCATGTTTGTATAATATGGAAGAAAGAAACCGGAAGGGGAAAAATACCGGCACAGGCAGATGGACGCAGCTGGCGGTATTTTTCTTTTTGCTGATACCTGCGGCGGCAGCGGCCGTCTTTCAGACAGCCGGCAATTATGATGAGATCTGGAACTACACGTTTGGCAGCTGTATGGCCAAAGGCATGCTGCCGTACCGGGATTTCAACATGCTGCAGACGCCGCTCGCCGCGATGATCAACGGCCTGCTGTTTACGATATTCGGCCAGCATCTTCTGGTGATGCGGCTCTCAGGAGCAGTCCTTTTTGCCTGTACGGGCACCGTGCTTTACCGGATCTCCGTGCGGCTCGGCGCATCGCACTGGTTTGCCGTTCTGCCCGGAATCGCCGTGATACTGCTGTTTCAGGGAAATATTTTCTTTGAATACAGCGGCCTGATGATGTTTCTGGAGATCTGTATGATTGATCTGGATACGGCAGCACTGGAAAGAGACGGCGTGCCGGGCAGGCGCTTCTGGATTCTGAGCGGCCTGCCTGCCGGACTGGCGGTTCTTGCCAAGCAGACCTTCGGCGTTTTCATATGCGTCATGTCCTGCTTTATTGCTGCCATGGTCTGCCGGGCAAAGGGCGGCCGCGCCGGGCGTGCCTTTGTCTTAAGGATGGCGGGGTGTCTGATCCCCTGCCTGGCGCTGGTGATCTGGCTGTTTGCCTGCGGCATCTGGAATGATTTTTGGGATATGTGCGTGCGCGGCATCAGCAGCTTTACGGCGAAATATTCTTATCTGGACTACCTGCAGGATTCAGCAGAAGCGGCGATGCGCGGCATCGCCCTGCCGCTTTGTCTGGCCATTGCCTATGTGATTGCATTGCGGCGGCGCGACAGACGCATGCTGATTCTGGCCCTGTATGTGACGGCCGGCATGATCAATCTGTATCCGCTGGCCAACGGATATCATTTATGTACGACGTTTTCACCGGCGCTGCCGGCGGCAGCGGTTTGCCTGAACCAGCTTGTCTGTAAACTGATGAGAGGCAGTGCGCCGTGGACCAGAGCTGTCAGCCTGTGCTGCCTTGCATGCGCACTGTTTTATCTGCTGGCCGCGGTACCCTTCTCTTATCGCCAAAACGGCAATATCGTGCTGCATTACCGGCATCTGGAGGGCATTTTTGCAACGTCGGAGCAGAAAAAGGATATTGATTATGTACACGGCATTATCGAGAAAGCACTGGCGGATGGCTCCGATATCATTATTCTGGACAACCGGGCACAGCTGTATCTGATGGAATACGATATCTATCATAAAAATCTGGATATGTTTCTGCTGGGCAATACCGGTACCGAGACGCCGGAGGAGGTGCTGCGCGGTTCACTGCAGGAGAGAACGTATTATCTTGCTGCCGGAAAGGAGCGCGATAATACGCAGTTTCCAAGGCATGCTATCGATGAATTCTGCAAAGGACTGCGGGTAGTAAGCCGCGGCGATGGCTTTGTGCTCTACAGAGCAGGAGAGGCGGAGCCATGAGCAGGGCAGCGGCGCTTTTCTGGGATACTGGCGGGGAACTGCCGGATGATGCCGGCTATGCGCTGTTTTCCGCAGAACATCTTGCGATATTGGCGTCTCTTGCGCTGCTGACGGTGCTGTGCCTGCATATGTACGGCAGAATGAACAGAAAACAGCAAAACCGGATGTGCACAGTCACGGCGTTTCTGCTGCCTGTTATGGAAGGTGTCAAACTGCTGTTTCTCGGTATAAGCGGGGAAAATCTGCTGTACTGGCTGCCGCTTCATTTCTGCAGCCTGTCGATCTATCTGTATCCGGCAGCGGCGCTTAGCCATGGGAAAAGGAGAGCGGCACTGGGAGAGATTGCGGCGGTCCTCCTTCTGCCGGCGGCGGCAGCGGCGCTGCTTTTTCCGGACTGGACGCGGTATCCTTTCTGGAATTTTCTGTCACTGCATTCTTATGCATGGCATTTTCTGCAGCTGCTCTTTCCGCTGCTTTTATTGGAGGACGGAACGGTCTTGCCGCGTGTGCGCAATGCATGGAAAAGCATGGCGTTTACCGCGGCGGCTTTCGTGCCGGTCTATCTGTTTGACCGCGCGGAAAACACCAATTATTTCTTCGTCATGCAGCCGGTCCCGGGCACGCCGCTGGAGACTTTATGGAATACATTCGGAGAAACTTTTTACATACCTGCCTTATACGGCCTTGTATGCATCTGCATCCTGGGGATGTATCTGATTTATGGTCTGGCGGGGAAAATACGGGCCGCAAAGACGGCGGACAGGAGAAAGTAAATGTACGATGATGCAGATAACAGAAAACTGACACCGGATTCTGCGGTTTCCGAAAAGCTGATGTATGCCTGGGGATATTTCCGGAGAATCGACAGCCTCGCGGTGCGCGGACTGCCGGGCGCCAGGGAAAAGCTCGCTGAATTTGACCGGAATACGCTGACCTATGATGCCGACCGGCTGTATAATATGCTGATTCAGCATCGCAAATTCTACAGCAGCTTTCTGATCACGGTAAAAGATGATAAAATGCGCGCCGGCGCGAAAAAGAAGAGGCTCTGCGATTATATCCGCATGTCGGACAGCCTGATCGATGAGATGTTTGAACTGTCGGAGACGGAGATCCGCATGGAATTTCTGCATGCCGTCTCCTATGTAGTCCGGAATCATGCGGCCATGTATATGACCTTTACCTTTTTGTACAGAAACGATGATGAACTGATCGCCCGATACGGACAGCAGTGCATGGCTTTTTCTGAAAAAATACCGGAGCTTTTCCGGCACGGCTGCGAAAGCTATATTCTGCCGGTCTGTATCTATGCGGCGGAGAGTCTGGTTCGCCTGGAACGTTTTGATGAGGCGGAGCAGATGCGGCAGCAGTATCTGGACGGCTACGATGAAACGCGGGCCCGGATCCTGCGGACGCAGCCTTACACCGACACGCGGATGTCCATGATTGAATCCCTCAGCGTGATATACTACGTGCTGACGAGCATCCGCAGCCCGGAAGAGGCAGAAGAACGTATGAAATATTACGAAAAAATATCCGGAGACAAGAGGCTGGCTGTCACGAAGATAGTCAGCAGACATATTTGAATATAAAAAACAGCAGTGATGTCGATGTTATCAGACAATTATCACTGCTGTTTAAAATTGTTTTAAATAAAAAACAATTGCGTGTTTGATATTATTTTGTCAGGAAATAATCGCGCGCCGTGCCGAGTTTCTGTCCCTGTGCGGAAATTACGACGAACTGCTCCCATTTGCTGACCTTGTCCTTGAGCTCCTCAGCTTCCGGGCTGGTCATCAGCCATAATACATAGACATCTTCGTTCTTCGGGCCGGCAGCTTTCGACCAGACGATATTTCTCTCGTCATCGATGCACATATTGCCGGTCAGCTTGATCTCTGTCTTGTTCAGCTTGTCTTCCATAGCCTCGCGAAGGATGCTCTTACCGCCTTCCTGCTTGCCATCCGGATTCGGATCCAGAATATCCATATTAATATCTTCCATAATATTACCGCCTTTTTATTGAATTTTTTGTGATACAGCCTTATCATAGCAGATCAGTGTACATGAATCAATCAAATAATCAATTGCACAATGGAAATGATAAATATTTAACAATAATCCGTCGAATCATATGAAAAATATTCAATTTTTCACCCCAAACCCCCGCTTTTAGGTGAATATTGTATAATGCACGAACTGTTAGAATTGACTAACATCTTAAATTTCACTATAATGAACATTGTAGTACGACGCTAAAAATTCGTCAGAAAGGGGCGTAACAATGAATAAAATCACTGATGAGTTGTATGAAAGCTTCAAGAAGAATCTTGAAAGCGTAGACGGAAGCTGTGTTCGTACATCCAAGGCAGATCTTGGTAAGACACTTGCTGATGTATTAACAAAGGCAGGTATCAAGGACACAACAATCGTTGAAACTCCGCTTTTCAAGGAAGCGGGCGTAGTCGATGCTCTGAAAGCTGCAGGCATTACAGTTTATACGGATCATATCCGTCTGCATGCTGAGACAGTCAAGGGCGGTATTACCGAGAACCAGTACGGAATTGCGGAACTCGGTACTATGGTACAGGGAAGAGACAATATTGATGAGAGAGTCGTTGCGACAATGGCAGAACGTTATTTCGGCGTTGTAAAGGGTTCGACCATTGTTCCTACTTATGATGATATGTTTGACCTTCTCAGCGGCCTTCCGCAGATCCCTGACTTCGTAGGCTTTATCAGCGGTCCTAGCCGTACAGCCGATATCGAGTGCGTCAGCACGGTAGGTGTACACGGTCCGCTCACACTCACAGCAATTGTTGTGGATGATGAATGATTGAGAAGGAGGGAATATAATGTCAAGTGAAGAATTAAAACAGGAAATTCGTGCCGCATTGGACAATGCCACTCTTTCAAGAACATTAGGTACATTCTGTAAGACATACCCGGCCAAGAGAGAGAAAGCATATGTCGGTGTCGACTTCAAGGCTACACAGGAGAAGATCAAAGAAGTTAAATCCTATGCAGCAGATCATGTAGACGAGATGATCGAGAAGTTCACCAAGAACTGCACCGCAAGAGGCGGCAAGGTATTTGTTGCACATAGCACTGATGAGGCCATGGAATATATTCGCGGTATTGTCAAGGATAACAATATCAAGAGTATTGTAAAATCCAAATCCATGTGTTCCGAGGAGCTTCATTTTAACAAGGTTCTTTCTGACGATGGTGTACTCGTTCAGGAGACAGACCTTGGTGAGTTCATCATTGCCCTCGAAGGCAATACACCAGTCCACATGGTTATGCCTGCACTCCATCTGAACAAGGAAGAGGTTGCAGAGCTCTTTACAGATTATACCAAGGTTGAGAATGCACCGATCATTTCCGAAGAGGTCAAGACAGCCCGTAAGGTCATGAGAGACAGATTTATTCATGCAGACATGGGTGTTTCCGGTGCCAACGTTGCAGTTGCTGAGACAGGTACACTGTTCACCATGACCAATGAAGGCAATGGCCGTATGGTTGGTACACTTCCGAAGAGACATATGTACATCTTCGGTATTGAGAAATTCGTAAATTCGTTCTCCGATGCACGCTGGATCTTCAAGGCGCTGCCTCGTAACGGCACAGGCCAGAGAATCACAGCTTACATTTCCATGTATACCGGTGCAACACAGGTTGTAACCGATAAGGACGCTGATACCAAGGCTGCCAAGGATTTCGATGTCATCATCCTGGATGATCCGGGACGCCGTGCAATCCTTGCAGATCCTGATTTCAGAGAGATCTTCAACTGTATCAGATGCGGTGCCTGCCTGGATGTCTGTCCTGCATTCGCACTCGTCGGCGGTCATGTATTCGGTTCCAAGGTTTACACCGGCGGTATCGGTACACTGCTTACACACTTCCTCGTATCAGAAGAGCGTGCAAATGATATCCAGAATATCTGCCTGCAGTGCGGCCGATGCAATGAGGTCTGCGGCGGCGGTCTCCACATTCCGCAGATGATCATGAAACTCCGTGAGAAAGATGCGAAAGAGCATCCGGATCACATCAAGAAATTTGCTCTCGATGCTGTATCTGATCGTAAGCTGTTCCATTCAATGCTTCGTATCGCTGCAGCAGCACAGGGACCGTTCACGAAGGGTACACCGATGATCCGTCATCTGCCGATGTTCCTTTCCGGACTTACCGAAGGCAGAAGCTTCCCGAGCATCGCAGAAGTTCCGTTCCGTGATATCTTCCCGACAATTCAGCAGAAGGTAGAGAATCCTAAGGGAACAATTGCACTGTTCACAGGCTGCCTGCTTGATTTCGTATACACAGATCTTGCAAGAGATGTTATCCTCGATCTCAACTCAATCGGCTATGTTGTTGATATGCCGATGGGTCAGGCATGCTGCGGCTGCCCGGCTGCTAATATGGGTGATGTTGAGAATGCAGCTAAAGAAGCTGAGATCAATATCGAAGGCATGAACGCAGAGAAGTATGACTATGTCGTATCTGCATGCCCATCCTGTACGCATCAGATCCGTCAGTATCCGACATACTTCGAGGAAGGCACAGATATGCGTAAGAGAGCAGATGAGATTGCCAACAAGACATTCGATTTCTGCAAGCTGTTCTATGACCTCGGCGGATGTGTTGATGCCGGTGATGACAAGCCGGTTAAGGTTACCTATCACGACAGCTGCCATCTGTGCAGAAGCCTGAGAGTAACAGAAGAGCAGAGAGAGCTCCTCAAGCATACAAACGGTGTTGAATTCGTTGAGATGCATGATCACGATCAGTGCTGCGGTTTCGGCGGTTCCTACAGTGTTCTGTATCCTGAGATTTCCGCTCCTATCCTTGAGAACAAGATCAACAATATCAAGGATGTCGCTCCGGATGTTGTCGCTGTCGACTGCCCAGGCTGCATGATGCAGATCAGAGGCGGTCTCGATGCCCGTGATATGGATAATATCCAGGTTAAGCATACAGCTACGATCATCGCTGAGAAGAGAGGACTTAAATAATAGAAAGGCAGGTCATACTGCTTATAAAATATCAAAGATGGACTGGAGATAAGAATTATGTCAGAACGGATGATGTCCTGCGCTGTAACGGCTGAGTCAGCGATGGAACGGGTAAAATATTATATTTGCAAAATCGCTGAAAACAATTACGCCGGTACAAGGACGGGTGCCGTGCTGGACGATCTGCTTGGTTCATCCGGAAAAATGGTTCGCCCCAGATTGCTGCTGTCCTGCGGTGCCCTCGGACCTTACTTCGAAGAACGGTTTGAGCGGCTCTGCACCATAGCGGCAATGGTTGAACTGACACACCTTGCATCGCTTGTACATGATGACATCATTGATGATGCACCGTACAGGCGCGGAAAACCTTCCATGCAGGGGAAATACGGTAAGGATGCCGCCGTTTATGCCGGCGATTTCCTGATCGCACGGATCAACTACTGGGAAGCGAAAGAGAAACTTGTCAATGCAGCAGCCATTCTTTCCAAAGCGATCGAAGAGATGTGCATCGGTGAGATCGGACAGTCAGTATGCCGGTATAATGCCGGTGTCACTGTCGACGATTACATCCGGAATATCCGCGGGAAGACGGGAGCTCTTTTCAGAGCGACCTGCCGACTCGGCGCGACAGAGTCCGGCTGTTCCGAAGACATTGTCCGGAAGATGGATCAGCTCGGAGACTATATCGGAATCATGTTTCAGTTCCGCGATGACCTGCTTGATTTTACGTCGAGCGAGGCCAGAGAGGGCAAAGAGACACACAAGGATTTTCATGACGGCATTTATACAATGCCTGTCCTGATGGCGATGAAGTCACCGGAAGGGCGTGAAGCACTTCTTCCGATCATGAGAGAGAATGCAGACAGACGTCTTGATGAAAGTGAGATCAGGCAGATGGAGCAGTACGTACAGTTCTATGGGGGGACGAGTGAGACTGTGGCGGAAATCCACAGATATGCACTTAAAGCCAACCATCTGCTTGATACTTTAGATAGAGACGAATCTGTGAAACCAATCAGAAAGATGTTGGATTTACTTGATGCAGTCTGAGGATTACAGGAGACTAACACCGAAGCTCGCGTTAGAGCTTGCGGCGCCTCATACATGGGCTGCTTCGGTCTGTCCTGCCTTATTTGGAGATTTCTACTGCTGGCAGCAGGGCCTTGGTCTGACGAAGATACAGGGTGTCATGTTACTGCTTGCCTGCATACTTCTCCAGAGCGCGGTGAATACTCTTAACGACTATTTTGATTTCGTAAAGGGCACGGATACGGCTGAAGACAATGTGGCGGAGACAGACGCGGTTCTGATCTACGGCCACATCAATCCGAAAAGCGCTCTTATACTGGGTTTATGCTATATCGCGGCGGGAGCGGCGGCAGGCCTTGCGGCCTGTATCGGACATGGTTTGGTGCCGTATATAATCGGTATTATCGGTGTCGCGGTGATCGTTATTTATTCAGGCGGTCCGCTGCCGGTTTCCTACCTGCCGATCGGAGAATTCGTTTCCGGATTTGTGATGGGCGGTCTGATTCCTCTTGGTATCGCGGCCTGTGCGGATGCACAGCTGCACTGGGAAATTCTCTATTACAGTATTCCGCTGATCATCGGAATCGGTCTGATCATGATGAGCAACAACGGATGCGATATCGAGAAGGACAGAAAGTCGGGAAGGCATACGCTGCCGACTTATCTGGGCAGAAAGAGGACACTGGCATTTTACAGAGCATTTCTGATAACGTGGATTGCGCTGGCCTCGGTTTTACCGGCAGGCCTGCTGGGCCCGGTCGGGTTCGTGAGCGCGCTGCTTGTTTTCATAACTGGTAGGAAGAAAATCGGCACACTGCTTGCACTCGAACTGAAACCGGAAGGCCGCATAGAGCAGATGACCAGCATTGCATCCGTAAATCTGATAATCAATCTTTCGTACACAGCTGCATTTGCAGCGGGATTTATACTGGAGGTCATACATGGCTGAACATTCAAAGGAAAAACTCGTATACGGCGTTTTTCAGAATATTTCAGAAGGCTATGACAGTGCGAACAGACGTATAAGTCTCGGACTGCAGGACAGCTGGAAGAAGATGCTGATTGATCGAATTGCAAAGGACATTCCCAGAGGGGAGAATGTTCTGGATGTCTGCTGCGGAACCGGGGATGTCACTTGGAAGATTGCCTCCAGAAGGCATGATCTCAAGGTGACCGGCCTTGATTTTTCCCCTGCCATGCTGGACGTTGCAAGGCGGAGAAGATCGAGGAGAAATATCCGTTTTACCCAGGGCAATGCGATGAAGCTGCCGTATCCTGATAACAGCTTCGGCGCAGCCTGTATCTCGTTCGGACTTCGGAATACGGCGGATTACGGGCGTGTGCTCAGTGAGATGAGACGGGTCGTCAAACCCGGCGGATATATATATTGTTTAGATTCATTTGTCCCGGACAGCAGGTTTGTACAGCCGTTTTATCGGTTATATTTCCGCTGTATCATGCCGTTGATCGGTGGTGGTAGAAAGCACAGACGGGAATATATGTGGCTATATAAGTCTACGGAGATCTTTCTTCACAGACGTGATCTCGAGCTGCTCTTCGCAGAGACAGGGCTGCACGATATCAGCCACAGAAGCAGAATGTGCGGTGCTTGCGTCCTGGTTGCGGGACAGAAGTAATACAGGACTCAATTTGATTTGAACAAAGGAGGATACAAATGAGCGAGAGAGAACTTGACGCCGACGTCATCGTCGTTGGTGGCGGACTTGCAGGAAGCTCTGCAGCTATTGTTCTTGCCAGAGCAGGCTTAGATGTCATCGTTGTAGAACGTGGCGATTACTGTGGTGCCAAGAACATGACAGGTGGACGTCTCTACGGCCACAGTCTTGAAAAGATCATTCCTAACTTTGCTGAGGAAGCTCCTATTGAGAGAGTAGTTAAGCAGGAGAGAGTATCCCTCATGACATCTGATGGATCACTTGACATCGGATACAGTTCAGAGAAACTCAGTGCAGAACCGGCTGAGGCATCTTACACTGTACTCCGTGCTAAATTTGATAAATGGCTCGCTGAAAAGGCTGAGGAAGCCGGTGCAGAATTCATTACCGGTATCCTGGTTGACGAGCTGATCGTTGAAGATGGTGCTGTTGTCGGCATCAGAGCAGACGGCGATGAGCTTTATGCTAACGTTGTTGTACTGGCAGATGGTGTTAACTCCCTGCTTGCACAGCAGATCGGCATGAAGGAAGAACTCAGACCTGAGCAGGTAGCAGTCGGTGCCAAAGAGACAATCAAACTCGGTGAAGATGTTATCAACGAGCGTTTCGGTCTCAAGGGCAACGAAGGTTTATGCTGGCTCTCCTGCGGCGATCCTACACTCAATGAGTTCGGCGGCGGATTCCTTTACACCAACAAGGATACCGTTTCCATCGGTGTTGTAGCTACACTGAGTGATATCGGATATGCCGGCATGTCTGTTCCGCATATGCTGGATCATTTCAAGGAACATCCGGCTATTGCTCCTTACATTGAAGGCGGCAAGACAATCGAGTATTCCGGACATCTTGTACCGGAAGACGGTATTCATATGACACCGGAGCTTTACAGAGACGGCGTTATCATCTGCGGTGATGCTGCAGGATTCTGCATCAACCTTGGTTTCACCGTACGTGGTATGGATTTCGCAATTGAATCCGGACGTCTGGCTGCTGAGGCTATTATCAAGGCAAGAGATGTATACGGTGCATACACCAAGGATACACTTTCAAGCTATGATATCATGCTGAAGGAAAGCTTCGTAATGCAGGATATGAAGGAATTCAAGGGATTCCCGACAATTCTTTCCCGCAGAGAGATCTTCAAGGATCTGCCTGAGATGGCTGATGAAGATGCACGCAAGCTCTTCACCGTATCCGGTAAGCCAAGTGAAGGCCTGATCATGGAGATGCTGGATAACCTCGCTAAGAGAACCAGCGCTAGAGAACTTGTTGATCTGATCACAACAATACTGGAGGCGTTCTGATATGAGTAAAATGAGTGTTGATGATAAATTAGGACTTGATGTATTCCATACCGATGAAGTGAACTCCCATATCGACGTTGATCTCGACTATAAGGACCAGGAAGAAATTCAGAAACTTCTCTATGCATGTCCTGGTGAATGCTATAAGCAGATCGATGGAAAATTCACATTCTCTCATCTTGGATGTCTTGAGTGCGGAACATGCAGAGTTCTTTCCCATGGAAAGATCGTTAAGGATTGGCATTATCCTCACGGAGAAATCGGCGTAACCTTCAGACAGGGTTGATTGTCTGTTTAACCGTGAACTAAAATGCGCTATAATGAGTCACATCAAGGACCCCTTTGATGTGGCTCATTTTGCGATTTGCGATTACAATGTCAGCAACGCCAACTCCTGAGCCGTGCTTGCACGGGCGAAGGAGCTGGCATTGCTGACACGCCCCGACATGAGCATGCAGCGGGGGAGGGGCCCCGCGGAATGCGAATGGAGGGGCAGATTGCGAGAGTGCGAAGCACGAAGCAATCTGTAATCGCAGAAATTGTGAAAAAACAGACATGAGCATGGAGTAAAAGATTGCGCAGGTGCGAAGCACGGAGCAATCTGTAATCGTCAAAAACTATAAGAATTGAGATTGCGTAAGTGCGAAGCACGAAGCAATCTGTAATCGCAAAAACTGTGAGTATTGAGATTGCGCAGGTGCGCAGCACAAGCAATCTCAATTGCAAAAAATGGCGATGATTACGATTGCGAGAGTGCGAAGCACGAAGCAATCTGTAATCGCAAAGGTTGTGAAAAACCCGACATGAGCATGCAGTAAAAGATTGCACAGGTGCGCAGCACAGGGCAATCTGTTATCGCAAAGCAAGAGAATAAGAAAGAGAAATCTGTAATCGCATAAATTGCGTAAAGTAAGACTGGAGGAGATAGGATGGGCAGAATAATTATCTTTACCGGCAAAGGCGGGGTCGGTAAGACAAGCATCGCGGCTGCTCATGCCGTGCGTGCTGCCTCTGAAGGAAAGAAGACGCTGCTGGTCAGCGCCGATATGGCACCGAACCTCGGTGATATATTTGAAACGGAAGTCGGCGGAAATGCGGTGCCGGCGGGAGATAATCTTTATCTTCTGGAATTGGACCCGGACCAGCTGGTACGCGAGAACTACCCGAATATCAGCAAAGCCATGCGCAACCTTTTCGGCAGCAGCGGACTGGCACTTGATAACCTGGATGATGAAATGATCATCCCCGGCTTTGAAAATCTTTTTTCACTGCTGAAAATACGGGACATTTACAACAGCGGAGAATATGATCTGATCATAGTTGACTGCGCACCGACCGGTGAAACGCTTTCGCTCCTTAAGCTGCCGGAACTGCTTTCCTGGTATATGGAAAAGTTCTATCCGGTCGGCAAGACGATGGTGCGTGTGATGGCACCGGTTTCCAAGGCGAAATACAAAGTGACGCTGCCGAACCGCAAAGCCATGAATGAAATTGAGCAGATGCACTGGAGTCTTGTAGCGCTGCAGGAACTCCTGAAAGATCCCGATGTATCCAGCGTGCGCCTTGTCTGTACACCGGAAAAAATGGTAGTCGACGAGACGAAGCGCAGCTATATGTATCTGAATCTGTATCATTATCAGGTAGACGGCGTTTTTATCAATCGGATTCTGCCGGATGATGCCGGCAGTGACTTCATGAATCACTGGGGCAGTATACAGAAAAAGTATATCCGTGAGCTCGAGAGTGTTTTTGCAGGCATTCCGATCACCAGAATTGCCTGGTATCCGCATGAGGTCCGCGGCCGTGCAGCCATTCAGCATCTGTGCGATGACGTGCTGGGCGACAAGGACATTCTGAATGTACGGGTGCATACGGACAACGAAATATACGAAGCCTGTGACGGCGGCTGGAGCCTGACAATCCGCCTGCCGGGCGCCGCCAAAGAAGACGTGACCGTATATCAGCACGAAATGGATGTCAATATCAAGGTCAATAATTTCAACCGCTGCATTCCGCTTCCGAATACACTGACCGGAGCGCAGATTGACGGCTGGGATGTCGCAGACGGGTTCCTTCGTATACAATTCAGCAAAAAGGCAGATGGACAGGATGAAACAGCCGAAGCCGGAAAGGATGGAAAATAAAATGAGAATTCTGATCTACACCGGCAAAGGCGGTGTCGGCAAGACAAGCATTACAGCGGCGACCGGCGTGAAAATAGCCAGATCCGGCAAAAAAGTTCTGATGATGAGCACCGATCAGGCCCACAGTCTCGGCGATTCACTGAACATGCGCATCGGAGGACAGCCGGTGCACGTAGCAGACAACCTGGATGCGCTGGAGATCGATCCGATCGAAGAAAGCGAGAAGGCGTGGGGCAATCTGCGTGACTATATTAAAGAGATCATTTCCGAAAAAGCGAACGGAACGCTGGAAGCGGACGAAGCGCTGATGTTTCCGGGACTGAACGAACTTTTTTCGCTTCTGCGGATTCTTGACGCGTATGACAGCAATAGGTATGATGTAATTATGGTAGACTGTGCCCCGACCGGAGAGACACTTTCGCTTCTTCGCTATCCGGAACGGCTCAGTGTGATCGACGATAAACTGCTTCCGAGCGTCCGCAGTATGAACAATACATTCGGCGGACTGATACAGAGGCGGACCAGCGTCCCGAAACCGCGGGATCAGGTATTTACCGAGTTTGACGGACTCGTAAAGCGGCTTGACCGCCTGCAGCAGATCCTGCGCGACCGCGACGTGACAAGCATGCGTATTGTCATGACACCGGAACGGATTGTTCTGGACGAGGCAAGGCGCAATTATACATGGATCAATGAATTTGATTTCGGCGCAGACGCCGTATATGTCAATAAAATTTATCCGGAAGAAGCGATGAAAGGCTATTTCGAAGGATGGGCAAGGATGCAGGAGGAAGGCCTTAAGCTGGCAGATGAGAGCTTCGGCAGCTGCAAAGTTTTCCGGCTCGGGCTGCAGAGCAGCGAGCTGAGCGGCATTGACATGCTCTCCTCGGCAGCTGAGCAGATGTACGGCGATACGGACCCGTCGCAGGTATTCAGCAAGGAGCCGGCTTTCACCATGGAAGAAGAGCATGGAACGAGAATTATGGTGATACGGCTTCCATACGCACAAAAGGACGAGATCCGGCTTGAGAAGAAGGGAGAAGACCTTGTTCTCGCGGTAAGAAATGAGACACGCCGTTTCAAACTGCCGGATAAGGTCAGCCGCCGCAGACTCACCGGATGGGATTTTGAAGGCGGCAGACTGCGTGTCCGTTTTGATTACGATTAAAATAAAAGGAGAAATAAAATGAAAGCAAAGAGAGATATCGGTCAGGATTATCTGGACAAAATCGGCATCAATCCTCCGGGAGAGAGCAAAGGACTTTATTTTCAGTATGAAAAGAAGTTCGGAGAGACAGTCGGACGCGGCATGCTGTCCGATCTTTACCGCAAAATCCGTGAGAGCGGCAGCAATGAGAACTACCTTGCGGAATTTTACGAGATGAAGAATGCATCTCTGGATGGAGCGCTGATTTTTAACGGCGGCTATCAGGGCGATGCCTACCGCCAGCTTTGCAACTGGATCATGGATAACCATGATGCACTCGGCCGCGACATTCTGGATATCGGCTGTGAATGCGGCGTCATGACCTGTTTCCTGGCAGAGGCTCTGCCGGATGCCCAGATCACCGCGGTAGACCGCAGTGCCAGCGCCATCAAGGCGGCATCGGAACTGGCAAAGCGTCTGGGACTTACCAATATCAGCTTTATTCATGCAGATATCAGGGAACTCGAGGGCAAGCAGTACGATACGGTTGTCTGTATGCGTATGCTGCAGGAAAACTGTGATCTGGACAGTGTCATGCAGCAGTATCAGCTGCTGAAGAAGGAAGCCAATGATTTCTCTGAGAACATCGATCCTTTTGCACGCGCTGTCTGCGGATGCGTAAAAGACGGCGGCTTCCTCATTTCTTCAGAACGAACCGATGTTGACCCGGTATATCTCGGTTGGCTGCAGAAGGTAAATGAACTCGGCTTCACACTGGTGCCGGGCAGCTACCGCGAGATTGAATGCCGTGAGATGGAGAACAAGGGACACCTGCAGTCCTTCATCATGCAGAAGATCGGTGCGGATGATCCTGTGGAGGTATATCGTTTCTGGTGTGCCTGCCAGGTGGCGCATACCGAACTGGCCAAGGACGATGTCTTTAATGGCTGGTATGCCGATATGGAACTGCAGAATTTCGGCAAGGATATCATTGACGGCTTCCTTTTGGAGGACCCGGATGGAAATCCGCTGCTGACCTATTCTGTATGGTCATACAAAGATGAACTGAATCTCGTCATGCTCTATCAGGCAATGGACGATGAACATATTCTTTCCCTTTACAGCAGCAAAGCCACGGATGAGCTGGTGAGCACCATCGAATCCATGAAGAAGGAGTATGAGGCACAGGGTGCCGTCGCCAGAGAGCTCGAGCTCAGAGACGGCGAGATTGCAGTCAGAAAATAAAGAAAGGAATACATAAATGAACGAAGTAAAAACACCGAAGAGACCGTTGATTTACTACGCTCTTCTCGCACTGTTTCTGATACTTCTTCTGAATTTCATG
>OMWM01000070.1 GCA_900314775.1 uncultured Eubacteriales bacterium
GATCGTGGCACCCAGACTCAAAACCTGGCGTCCGTCGATGACCAGCAGCAGGATCGTCCCGTCGGCGCGCTGACCGATGGCCGAGCGGGGATTGACCTCGCTTTTAAGCGTCTCGGGATCCGTCATCACGCCGTCCGCGATCAGCACCGGGCCGAAGCACACGCCGTACTGGATGTCCGCTGCGCGGATCTCATCGATGCTTTTGAGCCCCACGTGCAGGCGGCTTTCCCGGTCAAGCCCGACAAAGCCCTTGCCCACGCCGCGTCCGGCGCTGTAAAACTCACCCTCATAGACCACGAGACTGTCCGGCGAGGCGCCGTTGCCCTGACCGCCCTCGTCCAGAAAGCCGCCGGCGTTGATCGCGGCCACCGCACCGAAGCGCTCGGCAAAATCACCCACAGTAAGGCCCCTCACACCGAGACTCGACGGCACACAGCCGACGATGACCTGCGCAGGATCGGGTACGATCAGCATATAGCCGGAATAGCCCCGGCCGAAGACCGGCTCGACGCGGACGCCGTTTTCATCCTCTGCGGCCGGGACGGCGATCAGCTCTGCCTCCTCCCGAGCCGCTGCCGTTTCGGCGGCGGGTGCGTCAACGACTGCATCATCCATCTGGCCACCAGCGCCATGGGCTTCGGCGGCGTCGGCGAGAGCGGTATGGGGGCTTACCACGGAAAAGCCGGTTTCGACGTTTTCTCCCACAGCCGGAGCATCGTCGACAAGAAGACCTGGCTCGATATGCCAATGCGCTATCAGCCGTATACGAAAATCGGCACACAGCTGATCCGTCTCTTCATGCACTGAAAAACAGGCCGCAGAGCAGTTCACTCGAGTGAACTGCTCTGCGGCCTTATATTATTTATCCGATTCAAACTCGATCGGCTGTCCCAGCGACATGAACTGAAATACACCCTGCGCCAGCACCACCTCATCCTGATCCAGAATGTCGACATTGACGACAGAAATGTTCCTGCCATGCTTCACCACCTGGCTGCGGCCGATCAGCTCCGTGGACCCGATGCCCGGGCGCAGATAGCTCATCGAGCTCTGCATGGTCGTCGCCTTTATTCCATAGGAAGCGACAGCGGCGCCGCAGGTCACATCGGCAATTGTATACAGGCACCCGCCGTGAATCGATCCGATCGGATTGTACAGCTGATCGGTGACCCTGACACGGGATTCCGCCCTGCCCTCTTCGATCCTGGTCACTTCAAGGCCAAACATTCTGGCAAAATAATTGTGATCATTTCTCAGTTTCCGTATCTTTTCATAATCCATCTGTGCCATATGCATTCTCCTTCATTTTGTATTTCTGAAAAACATTTATTATATTTTAAACATAAAATGCAATAACGTTCAACTTTTTTCCGGGCACTATCTTTTTCCGCCGGTACATGATAAGATAAACCCGTCTTTAACAGTTTTATCGGAGGTTAGAATTATGAAGATAGCAGTACCTTATGAGAACGGCGAGGTTTTTCAGCACTTCGGCCGTACAGAAGCCTTTAAATATTATGAAGCAGAGGATGGAAAGGTGACACCGGGCGATGTGATCAGCACGAACGGTGTCGGCCACGAAGACCTTGCACAACTGCTCGGCAGCCAGAACGTGGATGTCCTGATCTGCGGCGGCCTCGGCGAAGGTGCCAAGGCGGCCCTCGATGCAGCCGGCATTCAGGTTGTCTCCGGTGCAGCAGGCAGTGCGGATGACGCCGTCGCTGCCTACCTCGCAGGCGAGCTGACCGACGCAGGCGCTAATTGTGATCATCACGAAGAAGAGCAGCAGGCATCCGGCGGATGCGCAGGCTGCACCGGCTGCGGACAGCGTATTCCGATTACCGGCAGGAATGTCGGCAAGACCGTGCGTGTACATTATGAAGGAACCTTAGACGACGGTTCCAAATTCGACTCTTCCTATGACCGCGGCGAGCCGCTTGAATTTATCTGCGGTGCCGGCCAGATGATCCGCGGATTTGATCAGGCTGTTGCCGAAATGGAGCAGGGCGAGACCGTGAACGTTCATCTGGAGCCGTCAGAAGCATACGGCGAGCGCAACCCGAATGCCGTCATGACCTTTGCCATCAGCGACCTGCCGGGCTCCGAATCCCTGAAGGTCGGACAGCGCATCGGCCTGCAGAATGACAGAGGACAGGTCTTCCCGGTCCGCGTCATCAGCCGCACCGACGACATGATCATGCTCGATGCCAACCACGAGATGGCCGGCAAAGCGCTGAACTTCAAAATCGAACTCGTAGAGATTCTGTAAGCAGAAGACACGCTATAAGCAGAAAAGCAGCGCTTTCTGTGGGGTTTACTCCGCAGAAAGCGCTGCTTTTTCTGTTTATTCTCCATCCAGATACTGCCGTATAGCCGGGATCTGCGCCAGCGTCTCATGGTATCCCATGAAATAGAAGCTGCCGAGCTTATCCAGATCCTTTTCGAATTTACCGACCTCGACCGGCCTGGAAGGCGCGATCACATAGGTCCTGCCGGCATCCTCATCGGCCTGTATGCTGTCGCACACCTCATTATATTTTTCCTCGGCGAAGTCCAGACTCTGCATGAAATCCGGGTATTTATGATACAGGGCATGCGCTATGGCCGGCAGCGGCTTCGTCTCCTGACGGTAGGCGCGGCTGCGCGTGCGCACGACGATAATCTTCTCAAATCCCTGCTCTTTCGCCCACTGGTACGGAATCTTGATCGAGCAGGCACCATCCAGATACGGACTGCCGTCCAGCATGATCGGCCGTGACACGTAAGGCACCGAAGCCGATGCAATGGTCGCACCGATGATGTTGCTGTAGCTGTTTTTGGAAAAATATACGGGCTTTCCCGTCTCCAGACTCGTCGCCTCGACGGTCAGTTCCATATTCTTGTCACGGAAACGCTTCGTATCCATCGGCAGCGTCTTCACAATCTCGCGGAAAAGATAATGAAATCCCATAATGCTGTGCTCGTGCAGCAGGGCGCCGCGTCCGACGTACATCGGATCGTTGCGGTATGTCAGATCGATTCTGGCTCCCCAGCCGATCTGTCCGGCTGCATAGCCGAGGCCGAAAAGTGCACCGGCGGAAACGCCGACCGTATTGCGCACGGCAATGCCCTGCTCCATCAGCGCATCCAGCACGCCGGCTGTGTAAAGTCCGCGCCAGCCGCCGCCCTCCAGGACGAGGCAGCCTTCCCGGATCTGCTCTCTCTTCGCAAGTCCCTTCGGGACTGCATCCAGATGTCTGTAAACTTCAATTTCTCTCATGGCAAATTCTCACTGAGACGTCTTATTGTCCTGTCCGGACTGTTTCTGCGTCTGATTATTCATCTTGCAGCAATCCGGCACACCGTCTCCGAACATCTCTTTGTTCGCTTCACCAGAGCGTTTGATAAAATCCTGATATGACTCTTTTATCTTGCTGATGATCGACATGAAAAAACCTCCGTTTCAGGCTGTTGTTAATTCCTACCAGATCACTATACATTAATACTGTTCAAATGTCAATTCCGGCCGTATGCCGTACCGGAAAATCATAGCACATACCGCCGGCAAGCGCATAGCACATATCGCCGGGCAAACATATCACATACCGCCGGCAGACACATACCACATATTACCGGCAGACATGCCGTCATCGTCTGGCAATGCGCAGACTGCATGCACTGGCCATCACGCAAAGCGCGATATCGATCACCCACAGCAGCGTATAGCCGCCGGTTGCCTCTGCAATAATACCGCCCAGCCACGCACTCAGGAAGGCCCCGATCTGATGCAGGGCAAACAGCAGGCCGATCAGCGTCGCCGACTGGCGCAGAGGAAAATTCGCATGGACCAGACCGGAAGTCGGCGATACCGTCGCATCGCCGGTCAGACCGAGTCCGCCGGCAAAAATCACCGCTGTCGCGAAATTATGCGGCATCACGAACATATAGAGCGCAGCCCAGACCGCCCGGAAACCATAATAAAATCCAAGCAGCCTGCCCTTGTGCACCCGCGTGGACAGAAAGCCCGAAAGCAGCGCGCCCAGAATCGTCGCGATCCCGTAAAACGAAAACGCCCAGCCGGCTTTATTCTCCGCCAGACCATCCGCCACATACTGCGAATAAAGATGCGATTCGATAATAATCATATGAAAGCCGCATGTGAAAAAGCCCGCCATCAGCAGGCGATATGTGCGGTTTTTAAGCGCCCCGCCGAGCACCTGCCGGAAAGAAATTTCTTCCGTCTTCCCGGCTGCTGCGGACTGTGCCCGCTCTGCCCGGACCGCCGCCGCGTCGCGGCTGGTAACCGCCAGGGCAGCCGGAATCAGCAGTGCGGACAGAATGCCAAGGACCAGCAGCGTCAGTGCCAGTCCGCCCTTGTCGAGCAGCGCCGTCACCGCCGGTGAGAGGGCAAAGCTGAACATGCCGGAAGCCGCGTTCAGCATGCCGGCAATCAGCATGGCATTCTGCTCCCCGACAAAATGAATCGCGGAGGCCAGTACCAGACCGAACGCCAGCGCGCCGGCACCGGCACCGAACAGAAAACCGAGCGACAGAAGCAGTCCGATAAAGGAATGCGCCGCATACATGCCGCCAAGGCCGATCATCAGCAGTACCGAGCCGAGGATCAGTACGAAACGGTTGGATTTTCTAGCCGCCAGCATACCGAAAAACGGCTGCGTGATGCCGAACACCAATTCCATCGCGGCAATGCAGAAACTCGCGTCCTGATAGGATATGCCGCTGTTATCCGCCAGCGGATTCAGCAGAATGCCGATATCCGCCCGGATACCGCCTCCCAGACCGTAAAGCAGGCACGCGATCAGGCCGAAAACGATCACCGCCGCAATACCGTAACCGGCATTATTTTCCTTATTATGCATAACAATCTCTCCTGTATATTCCGTTCTGAAAACGTTTATCTAAAACATTTTAGGACAAAATATTCGAAGATGCAACGGAAAGCGGGCGTTTTCAGTCTGAAGATCGAACATCACCTGCCGTAAACCTCCCCAGCAGAAACTGCCTGAAGGCCTTCGCCGCCGGTGACAGATCCGGCAGATTCGCTATGCCGATATCAACCTTCTGCACCGGTGAGACGGGCAGAATACGCACGCGGTCGCTGCGAAAAACGCAGCTGCACTCCTCGACCAGCGCCATGCCCAGTCCGGCTTCCACCATCACGAAGGCATCATATTCGCTGGCGGCGATGATCGCCGTGCAGCAGTCCGGTCTTTATATCGGCAAACTGCTGGTGCAGGGCGTGGCAAACAGCGCGGGCGCATCCGTGATCGCCGGCTTTACGGCGGCTTCCGCATCGAGGGCTTCATCAATTCGTTCGGCGACAGCAGGACAGCCGCCATGTCCGTGCTTATTGCGCGTAATTTCCGTTTTCTATGTGCTCTGCCTGACCGGCAACGCTTTCTGCGGATATTTTGAAGGCGTCGGATGTGCATCGGTTCCCACGATCGGCTCCGTCAGCCACATTTTTCTGCGGCTTGCTATTTCCATTTTTACGATCCGTCTGCTCGGCCTGCCGGCCGTTGCCTTCGCATGCGGTGCCGGATGGCTTTTCGTCAATCTGTTCTGGGGGCTGATGAAAATCCGCGTGCAGAAAAAAAGTGCTCTCGCGTACCAAAGATAGACAGTTTTCGCTATTTTGTACTTTACAAAGCGATGGCCGGGCGTGATAATAAGTATTATGTGTTTGATCAAATAATATCAGGAGGACTTATATGCTGGAATTACAAAATATCTCCTTCGGCGTTGAGACAGAGAAGGGGGCCCGCGATATCATCCGTGATGTCAGTCTGAAATTCGAAGATGACAAGTTCACGGTTATCACCGGTCCGAATGGTGGAGGCAAATCCACCCTGGCAAGACTGATTGCCGGTATTGAAAAGCCAGATCAGGGCAGAATCATCTTCAACGGCGAGGACATCACAGATCTTTCCATTACAGACAGGGCCAGAAAGGGAATCAGCTATGCGCTGCAGCAGCCTGTCCGCTTCAAGGGCATCCGCGTTGTCGACCTGCTGCGCATCGCTTCCGGGAAGACGATTTCCATCGATGAGGCCTGCAGCTACCTTTCCGAGGTTGGTCTGTGCGCCAGAGAATACATCAACCGTGAAGTCAACAGCAGCCTGTCCGGCGGCGAGCTCAAGAGAATCGAGATTGCCACCGTACTCGCCAGAAAGACCTCGCTTTCCGTATTTGATGAGCCGGAAGCCGGCATCGATCTCTGGAGCTTCCAGAATCTGATTTCGGTATTTGAGCACATGCAGAAGAGCTACCACGGCTCGATCATCATCATTTCTCATCAGGAGAGAATCCTGAACATCGCAGACAATATCATTGTGATCGCAGATGGCAGAGTCAAGGCGCAGGGTGCCCGCGAAGAGATCCTTCCGAGCCTGATCGGCACCGATTCCGCCGTCAACGCCTGTTCAGAATTATCGAAAGGAGATCAATAATGCTTGACAAGATTCAATTAGAGCTGCTGAAGGAAGTAGCGGACCTTGACGAGCTCCCTGTCGGCGCTGTCAACATCCGCGCAAACGGCAAGGCAGAAGTCAGAAATTCAACAGCCAACATCGAGATTGTACCGAAGACCGACGTCAGCGGTATCGACATTCATATCAAACCGGGCACGAAAAACGAAAGCGTGCACATTCCTGTCGTTGTCAGCAAGACCGGCCTCAAGGAAGTTGTATACAACGATTTCTATATCGGAGATGACTGCGATGTTGTCATCGTCGCCGGCTGCGGCATCGACAACTGCGGAGGCCAGGACAGCGAACATGACGGTATCCACCGTTTCCGCGTCGGCAAGAACTGCAAGGTCAGATATATCGAGAAACATTACGGAAGCGGCACCGGTAAGGGCAAGAGAATCCTGAACCCGGGCACCGAAGTATATCTCGGTGAGAACAGCACGATGGAGATGGAGATGACGCAGATCAAGGGCGTCGATGATACAGACAGAGACACCAAGGCCGAGCTCGCCGCCGGTGCGAAGCTCACGGTCCGTGAACGTCTGATGACGCACAACGAGCAGAACGCCGTCAGCTCCTATCATGTTGACCTGAACGGCGCGGGCTCCAGCGCGGATATCGTTTCCCGAGGCGTGGCAAGAGATGCCTCTCACCAGACACTGAACCTCGGTATCTCCGGCAATGCGAAGAGCTCCGGCCATACGGAATGCGATTCCATCATCATGGATCAGGCCCGTATTCTCGCCGTTCCTTCACTTGAGGCGAACGACCCGGATTCTTCACTGGTTCACGAAGCAGCGATCGGCCGTATCGCGGGCGATCAGCTGATCAAGCTGATGACGCTCGGATTATCGGAGGCAGAAGCCGAAGAAGAGATCATCATGGGCTTCCTCCGTTAAATTTTTCCGGATTTTATCACAAAAGCTCTGTCCCGACAAAGGGCAGAGCTTTTTTTCATAAATTCATGAGCATCTGACCGGTAAACCATCTCTGCTGCTTTGCCTCATGCACGATATCGCCGGGCATCGCATGACCGATCAGAAACGGGGAATCCGGATCGTGCATCTGCATGCTGCGGCGGACCAGTTCCTGGTTCTCATTGGCATAGCAGTACCGGCAGCCGTGGCCGCAGCTGTTGTAGACGCCGATATCATTGCCAAGCAGACAACGGCAGCCTTCCCGGACCATCGTCTTCCCCGATGGAACAGCCAGCTCCTCATGAAACGCTTTTTCAATTTTTCCCCTGGTCATGCAGCCGGAACAGTCTGCATGATATGCCTCCATGTCTGTGCCTTCGTTACACGCGGCAAGCCGCATGCCGTGCTCTGCCGCGATGCGGGAAAATGCCTCTCCAATAATGGCTCTCTCCTGCCAGCTTACGGTGCGCCCTTCCGGAAAATTATTCCGCGTCTTCCGGTAGAGGTCCAGAAAGCTGATGATCACTTCGTTCGTTTTCCCCTGCAGGCGCCCGCACATCTGCGCAAATGCCCGGATATGAAAATCCAGTGAATATTTTTCCGTGATCAGAATCGGGTCATACCGCCAGACGATGCGGTCCTTACCGATAAAATCGGACAGCTGGCAGAAAGACTGCATGACCTCCTGTGCTGCGGGGACATGGGGCTCAATTTCTTTGCCATAGGGCGTGATCGTCACGTGCCAGAGCAT
>OMWM01000020.1 GCA_900314775.1 uncultured Eubacteriales bacterium
CACCTCACGGTGAACACCCTTGCCTTCGGCTATGTCCTTCCCACTACCGGGCGGACTCCGGACTTGCACCGGCTAGAAACGTGCGCCGCCAGGCGCACCATAATAAAAGCCGGAACGGAAGTTCCGGCTTTTGTCATAGCAAAGAGAAGGCGTGTGAAGAAACGGATTTTCGCTTCTTCACACGCCTTCTCTTACTGCATGGGTTTTGTCTGTGCAGCTTCAGTATATCCATGCGGACCGTCATCCGCGGATTCTGTCATCGATCACTTCCGCATCGTCACGGCTCATCCTGTACCGCTTCTTAAGATAACGGATCTGTCTCTTGCGTCTGCCGCGTGCCCTGGCGAGCGGAATCAGTACGATAATACCGACGGCAGCCAGAATAATGCAGATGACCACTGTCATGATGCCGTCAAACGGCAGCAGGTTCTGCGCCGCGTAAAGGACAAGCGCCGCACCGAAAAACGGAAATACGATCGCCGCATTGCGTATACCGGTACCGGAATTCTCATATTCCAGCTTCTGGATCTCCTGCAGATAATCGGTGACAGCGTCATCATCCGGGGAGCCGACCGTAATGCCCTGATCCTTCTTCTCCGGCTCAGGCTCTTCGCTCTCTTCCGCAATGCGGGTACCTTCTTCGTCCTCCTGCGTCAGCGGCATCAGATCAATCATGGTGCCCTCTTCATCGATGGTGCCCATGATATATCCATGGTTTACGGTGTCATCGTCAAAGGAAACCAGGGAGCCCGCATAGGCAATCGGCGCATTCTTATCCATCCACGGTCTGAGACGGCCGCCGATCGCTGCATAATCAAAATTCGCCGAACGCAGCCTGTCCAGATCAATCGGAATATGTTTGCCGTCGCCGCCAAAAGCAATCAGAATATGGCGGCAGTCAGACGGCACGCTCTTCCCGTCTGCGAAATGCGTCAGCGGTACGAGACGGTCATATACCGGCTTGTTCATATCCGGATCGGCATAGCTCATGCCATAGACAATCGTATTGATATCTTCCAGATACATATAGGAAAGATGGTCCTTGCGGAAAAAGCTCACGTTATTGGACCACTCATATGCTTTGTACGGGGAGCCGGAGCTGATATAATCGCGGGCACCCGCGATCGCCGCAACACGCGCCGTCTTCAATTTTCTGAACCGATCATTCAGCTCATCCAGCTCGCTGCGGAGCGGGCGGCGGCTGAAGAGGTTGCCCGAAATGATAATCAGGTCAACCCTTTCCTGATCAGCGATATCCAGTATTCTGTAAAACTCATCCCAGGTCTGTGCATATCCCCTGTCCGGTTTGCCGGACGGTGCACCGGCACCCAGCAGAACATCCGAAATATGTATGAATTTCAATCTATCACCTCAAATTGTTGCCGAATCAAGTCTGATACAAATTGCATTATACCATACGATATGCGCATGGCAAACTAAAATAACAAAAAAACAGAAAACAGACAGATCTGCGCGACCTGTCTGTCAGTTCTTCTCTGCCTTCCCGGCACGGCGGCCGAATCTGTGCAGAATATGCGGTCTGCCGGTGCCTGCTTCTTCCGCCTGCCCGTTCTGCGCCTTCTCCTGTGCGCTCTCCGTCTTCTCCTGCGCCTCGGCAGCCTGCTGCGCATTGGTAATACGCACCAGATCTTCTCCTTCCACCGGGTCAGTCATATTCTTAATTGAAATATTCTTGCCGCGTCCGAGGACCATCTGTCCGACTTCCGTCATGACAGCACTCAGAAGAAGTTCCGTATAATAGCTCAGTCCACGGCTCAGAACCATGGCCGGCAGCGTCGCCGTACCGCAGATCGGCCGGAAAATCTGGAGGAAAAACGACTCCGAAAATCCCATGCCGCCCGGTGACGGGAGCATATCAACTGCCACGGAAATCGTCGCCTGCAGCATGACGATCGTGAAATAATCCGTTCCGTACAAACCGAGTGAACGGTAAACCAGATACGTAACGGAAAACATCAGGAATCTCTGCACCACCGTAATCAGAAACACATTGCGGACGACCTTCTTATTATTCTTGAAATAAACGGAAACGTCAGCATACTGATTCATGATGTTTTCGAAACGGTCAATGTAGTAATCCTGCTTTTCCTTCTTGATAACGCCCTTCCTGCCGAGCCAGCGCACAACGCCCATCGTCCATTTGCGGGTAATGCCCGGCATGAAGATCAGCATCATGATAAACGCGATAAAGGCCACGTTCAGAAAAACACCAAGATAAACCCATCCCATAATCGGGGACAGATACTTCATCAGGAAACCCGGTCGGAAAATCACGACAAACAGGCCGACGACGACAAGTACCATCTTATAGGTAATCGCCGCAATCAGAAGTACAATCGTGGAAGTGGCAACCGGTATGCCATCTTTGAACATATAATAGACCTGCGCCGGCTGACCGCCGGAGGCAGATGGTGTTATGCAGCTGAAGAAATAGCCTATGAAAGAATACAGGAGGCCGTGCGTTGACTTCACCTTATGACCGAGACTGCGCAGCATGTAGGTAATGATCCCGGATTCAATCAGTACATAGGCAACGACAAAGCCTACCGCGGGAATCCAGTAATACATGTTGGCGCTCTGGATGTACCCCATCATGGATTCAAGGTCCTCGCCCTTGAATACCAGAAACAGCGTAATCACAAAGATGGCGGCCATAATGAGAAGATTGTAAAGCTCTCTTTTCTTACTCATATCAAAACCCCTGCTGCTCCCTGAAAGGAGCAGTCAAAGTAATAACCGGAAGCGCCTCTTCCCCTGCCGCTCCCGCAAAACAGCATTCCATGCTCATATTACTTTTATGTAAACTCAAGCTATTATAGCACATTGGCCAAAAGATGTGTACCCGAAAAAGTCAAATTAGAAATTTAAACAAAGTGCCTTATCAGTATGTAAATTTATTGTACACAATACGCAACGGACTATCTTTTCTGTCCCGTTCGATTTGTGAAATTTATTGAACTTTACCCTGCTTCGATATATAATACAGTTGAGTGCATACAATAATCGGGGAGAACAATAAGATGATATGAATCCAGAAAAAGTACATCCGGATAGCCTGTAAAATGGTTTATCCTTTTATTTTTTCGAAAAATTTGGAAAGGTGGTGATACATGTTGACGCATGACACAATTCAGGCGATCAGTGATGCTGAGCGCAAAGCGGCAGACGCAGAGAAAGCCGCTCGTCAGGAAGCCGGCAGAATTGTCGAAGACGCCCGTGCCCAGGCTGTGCAGATCAGGGAATCCATGACCGATGAATCCAGAAAAGCAGCAGACGATGCTGCCGGGAAGATCAAGGTGCAGGCGCAGCAGATCATGGACGAGGCTTCCGCCCGGGCCGAGGACCAGAAGAAGGTTCTTCAGGCACAGGCCGCGGAACATGAGAAGGAAGCTGTTGATCTGATTGTCAGCAGCCTGCGTTAATACCCGTGTACATTAACCGCATTAATAATGTAAAAATTTTTCAGAAAGGAGGGAGGATGAATTATGGCTGTTTTACCCATGAAGAAGATTACTATTGCCGGTATGAAGAAGGACCGTAAGACTGTGCTCGAGGCGCTCCAGCGCATGGAAGCCGTCGAGATCATCGACGCGGATGAAGAGGAGACAAAGGATACGGCATTTTCGAAAGCAGATACTTCCGAACAGCGTACGCAGTTCGAGAGAATGGCTTCCCGTATCGACGATGCCCTCGAGATCCTGAATCAATATGCCCCGGATGCCAATTCCGGGCTGAAAGCCAAACTCGCCGGCAAGGAAGCACTTTCTGCAAGTGATTTCGGTACAGTCGTTCGCAGCCGTGAGCAGACTCTGAATTATGCCAATGAGATTGTGCAGAGGCAGAAAGAGATCACCGAGGCAAAAGCCGAAGGCCCGCGCATCGAGACACAGATCGAGTCGCTGATGCCGTGGATGAAGATGGATCTGCCGCTGGATTTCAAAGGCACCGCGAAGACCGCTGCCCTGATCGGCACTGTGCCGGAAGCCGTAACGGAGGACTCCGTCGCCGAAGCGATATACCAGTATGCACCGGATATCACAGGCGTGAACGTCGATGTGATTTCGTCGGATGACGAGCAGTCCTGTCTGATGGTTGTATGTCTGAAGAAGGATGCCCCGCAGGTCGATGAAGCACTGCGCCGAATGGAATTTGCGCGGCCGCCTGTTTCCAGCCGGATTCCTTCTGAAGAGATCGCCGCTCTGCGGCAGCAGATGCAGGATAATAACAAAAAGATCGAAGAACTTCAGTCTTCTATCGCATCGTTCGCTGAGCACAGAGAAGATCTCAAGCGTCTTTATGATTATTTCGTAATGCGCGCGGACAAGTACCAGGTAATCGACGAATTGGCGCAATCAAACCGTACATTCATACTCACCGGCTACGTACCGGCCGAACAGGCAGACGAAGTCGTCAGTGCACTCACATCACGGTGTGAACTCGCTGTCGATCTCGCGGACCCTGACCCGGACGAAGACGTGCCGGTCAAACTGCACAACCCGAAGCTGGCAGAGCCGGTTGAAGGCGTTGTGGAGAATTATTCCATGCCAGGCAAAAACGATGTGGACCCTACCACACCGGTTGCATGCTTCTACTACTTCCTCTTCGGTATGATGCTTTCGGATGCGTGCTACGGCGCAATCATCTGCATCATCACGGGGATACTGCTGAAGAAGCATAAGAATATGGACGGCGGCCTGCAGAGATCACTGAAGATGTTTTTCCTCTGCGGTCTCGGCACGATTCTCTCCGGTATCCTGTTCGGCAGCTATTTCGGTGATCTGATCCCGACAATCGGCAGCCTTATGGGCAAGGATATCAAGATCTGGAACTGGATCGACCCGCTGCATCAGCCGATGACCATGATGACATTCTCATTCACGGTCGGCATCATCCATATCTTCACCGCGCTCGGTATTCTCATGTACAGTCTCATCAAACACGGACATGTACTGGATGCCATCTACGACGGTGTGTTCTGGTATATGCTGGTCGGCGGACTGATTGTCTTCGGACTTTCCTATGAGAGTTTCTGCGGCATGCTCGGTTTCGACGCAGCCGTCGTATCCTCATCCGCAGGTTCCGTCGGCGGATGGATTGCTCTGATCGGTGCAATCGGCATCCTTCTGTTCGGAGGACGCGATTCACGCAACTGGGGCAAGCGTCTCGCCAAGGGTGCTTATGCACTTTACGGCATCACAGGCTACCTGAGCGATATTCTTTCTTATTCAAGACTGATGGCCCTCGGTCTGGCGACGAGCGTTATTTCTTCCGTATTTAATACGCTCGGTGCAATGTCCGGCAATGTCATTCTTTTCATCATCATTGCCCTGATCGGCCACGTACTGAATATACTGATCAATATGCTCGGTGCTTATGTACATTCAAACCGTCTGACATTCGTAGAGTTCTTCGGTAAGTTCTACGAAGGCGGCGGCAGAAAATTCAAACCTTTCGGCATGAACACAAAATATATCAAGGTTACCAAATAAGGTACAAGGAGGACACAATGAGTTTAGCTACAGCTTTAGCTTTAATCGGAGCAATTTCAGCTGCTCTTTTCGCAGGTATTGGTTCATCAATTGGTGTTGGCAACGCCGGCCAGGCTGCTGCCGGTGTTGTAACGGAAGATCCGTCCCTTTTCTCCAAGGTTCTGGTATTACAGCTCCTTCCAGGTACACAGGGTATCTACGGTCTTCTGATTTCCTTTATCACACTCAGCCAGATCGGTATCATGGGCGGCAGCAATCCTACTGACATCGGCACCGGTCTGCAGTATCTCGTAGCCTGCATGGCAATCGCCATCGTTGGTCTTGTTTCCGCTATTCAGCAGGGCCGCGCAGCCGTATCTTCCATCGCTCTTGTTGCCAAGAGACCGGATCAGTTCGGTAAAGCCATGATTTTCCCTGCAATGGTTGAGACATACGCAATCCTTGCTCTTCTTGTTTCTATTCTTGCCATCAACGGTATCGCATGATCTAACGCGCAGAATAAAAATATCAGGAGAAAGGAGAAGATTCCATGACGGGATTAGATAAGATCATAGGTCAGATCAATAAGGAATCTGACGAGACTGCCGCCGCGATCACAGCGCAGGCGAACAGTCAGGCAGAAGAGATTATCAACAATGCCAGGGAAGAAGCCGACAAGGAATGTGCCGATATCGCCGCATCCGCGCAGCACAAGGCCGATGCCGACATCGCACGTGCGCATTCCGCCGCTTCTCTCGCTATCGGAAAAGAGCTCCTTGCTGAAAAGAACCGTCTTATTTCTGAAGTATTTCAGAAGGCACAGGATTACATCGACAGCCTTCCGGACAGCGAATATTTCGCGCTGCTTAAGGATATGGTGAAGAAATACGCCATTCCGGGCAAATCCGGCGAGATCAGATTTAACAAGAAGGACCTCGGCCGTCTGCCGGAAGGATTTGCAGATGAGATCAGCGCAATCGTCGGCGCGGCCGGCGGCAAGATTACGGTTTCGGACAAAACGGAAAAGATCCGGAGCGGATTTATTCTCGACTACGGCGGTATCGAGGAGAACTGCTCCGTCTCGGCATTGATCAACGAGTCACGTGAAAGTTTGCAGGATCAGATACAGAAAATACTTTTCAAATAGCGCACCGTAAAGGAGGATGACAAATGTCTGATAAACAATATATCTATGCGGTCGCGCGAATCCGTGCAAACGAACTGTCTCTTCTGAATAACGCCTTCATCGACCAGCTCATCGGGGCGAAATCGTATGACGAGTGCATCCGGCTCCTGTCCGAACACGGATGGGGAGACGGCACCGACAGAACGGCTGCCGGAATGCTTGCCTGCGAGCGGGATAAGACCTGGAACCTGATCGCCGAGCTCGTGAAGGATATGAAACCATTTGACGTTTTTCTGTACAGAAATGACTTTCACAATCTGAAAGCAGCCATCAAGGAAACGGCTTCGGGTACGGAGCGTGACGGGATCTATATCGATCACGGCACCATCGAGCCGAAGCGCATCAAAGAGGCCGTACAGGCCAGGGAATTTGAGAACCTGCCGGAGAACATGCGCGCTGCCGCTGAGGAGGCGCTGAATGTTCTGCTGCATACCGGCGACGGGCAGCTCTGCGATATCATCGTGGACCGCGCCGCGCTGGAAGCCATCTACAAGGCAGCCGGCGAGTCGGACAATTCCGTAATCCGTCTTTACGGCGAGCTTACGGTTGTCACGGCCGATCTCAAATCCGCCGTCCGCTGCCAGCGCATGAAGAAGGACAGACAGTTCATTGACCGCTGCCTGGTTCCGTGCAGAACGCTCGACATCCGCCGTCTGGCTGCGGCTGCTACCGAAGATGACGACGCCATCAGCGAATATCTCCGGAACACGGATTATTCAGAAGGTGCAGACAAACTGAAGGAATCGCCTTCGGCATTCGAATGCTGGAGCGATAATCTCATTATCAGAGCAATCAAGCCTGAGCTCTATCATCCTTTTACGATCGGACCTCTGGCGGCTTACATACTTGCACGTGAGAATGAGATAAAGACCGTTCGGATCATTCTTTCCGGTAAGAACAACGGTTTTTCCGAAGACAAGATCCGGGAAAGGGTAAGGGAGATGTATGTATAAAATCGCTGTTATCGGTGATTGGGACAGCATTTATGGCTTCGCAACACTGGGCATGGATACGTTCCCCGTTACCGACCCGGCTGCTGCCGGACAGAAAATCAGAGAACTGGCTGAAAGCAATTATGCAGTAATCTATATCACAGAAGCACTTGCTGCCCGTCTTACAGCCGAAATCAATCACTATCGTCAGGAACCGCTGCCGGCGATCATCCAGATTCCGGGCACCTCCGGCAACACCGGAGCAGGCATTGAATCTGTCAGAAAGTCTGTGGAACAGGCGGTCGGCGCCGACATACTTTTCGGCAAAGACGATACAACGACCAATTAATATTTTTCGATAGAAAGGAAGATAAGCAATGAGCAAAGGTACGATCAAAAAGGTCGCCGGACCTCTTGTAATCGCTGAAGGCATGCACGATGCCAATATGCACGACGTTGTGCGTGTCAGCGACCAGAAGCTGATCGGTGAAATCATTGAGATGCACGGTGATCAGGCTTCCATTCAGGTTTACGAAGAGACTTCCGGACTCGGCCCCGGCGAACCTGTTGAATCGACAGGCGTGCCGATGAGCGTAGAGCTCGGACCTGGACTTATCGGCAGTATCTACGATGGTATCCAGCGTCCTCTGCGGAAAATCCTTGAAGTAACAGGAAGCAATCTTCTCTCCCGCGGTATTGAGGTACCTTCCCTTGACCGTGAAAAGGTATGGCACTTCGTCGCGTCTGCTAAGCCGGGCGACAAGGTGCAGGCGGGAGATATTCTCGGTACAGTCAGGGAGACAGAGATCGTCACACAGAAGATCATGGTCCCTTACGGTACCGCCGGCACCGTCAAAGAACTGGCTGACGGTGATTTCAAAATTACAGACAATATCGGCGTGATCACCGATGACGAGGGCAACGATATCGATATTCCGCTTATGCAGAAGTGGCCGGTACGAACAGGCCGTCCGTACACGAAGAAGCTTCCGCCGGATGTACCGCTGATCACAGGACAGCGTGTCATCGATACACTCTTCCCGATCGCCAAGGGCGGCACGGCAGCCGTTCCGGGACCTTTCGGCTCCGGCAAGACCGTCGTACAGCATCAGCTGGCAAAATGGGCAGAGGCGGATATCGTCGTCTACATCGGCTGCGGCGAGCGAGGCAACGAGATGACGGATGTTCTGAACGAGTTCCCTGAACTGAAGGATCCGAAGACAGGATTCTCTCTCATGGAAAGAACCGTTCTGATCGCCAACACCTCCGATATGCCGGTTGCCGCCCGTGAGGCTTCTATTTACACCGGTATCACCATCGCGGAATATTTCCGTGATATGGGATACTCCGTGGCACTGATGGCAGACTCGACATCACGATGGGCAGAGGCCCTGCGTGAGATGTCCGGACGTCTCGAGGAGATGCCTGGTGAGGAAGGCTATCCGGCTTACCTCGGCAGCCGTCTCGCACAGTTCTACGAGAGAGCCGGCCGTGTCATGACACTCGGCACCGAGCCGCGTGAAGGTTCCCTTTCCGTTGTCGGTGCGGTATCTCCTGCCGGCGGCGATATTTCCGAGCCGGTTACGCAGGCAACGCTGCGAATCGTCAAGGTATTCTGGAGCCTGGATGCTTCTCTCGCCTACATGCGTCACTTCCCGGCCATCAACTGGCTGACAAGCTACTCGCTGTATCTGCGTGAGATGAAAGACTGGTTCAACACGAATGCTGCCGCAGACTGGATGGATCTGCGTCAGGAAATGATGAGTATTCTGCAGGATGAATCGAAACTGAACGAGATGGTACAGCTCGTCGGTATGGATGCCCTCTCCGCACCGGATCGTCTGAAGATGGAAGCTGCCCGCTCCATCCGTGAGGACTATCTGCATCAGGATGCGTTCCATGAGATCGATACCTACACTTCGCTGAACAAACAGCATCTGATGATGAAGCTTGTTCTGGCCTTCTACAATGTTTCCAGCGATGCCCTGAAACAGGGTGCGGACGTCAACAAGCTGATCGCCATGAATGTCCGCGAGGAAATCGGCCGTTTCAAGTACACACCGGAGGATAAGGTCGATGCAGAATACGAACGTATCACAGCCGACCTGAACCGTGAGGCGCAGGAGATCATTTCTGCAAAGGAGGATTTCTAAATGCCAAAAGAATATAGAACCATACAGGAAGTTGCCGGCCCGCTTATGCTTGTACGCGGCGTAGAAAACGTCACATACGATGAGCTCGGCGAAATCGAGCTGGCCAACGGCGAAACCCGTCGATGCAAGGTTCTGGAGATCGATGGCGGCAATGCTCTTGTACAGCTGTACGAGGCTTCCACCGGCCTGAACCTGGAGACATCCAAAGTCCGTTTCCTCGGTCATTCCATGGAACTTGGTGTTTCCGAAGATATGCTCTCCCGTGTATTCGATGGCCTCGGCCGTCCGATCGACGGCGGCCCGGAGATTCTGCCGGAAGAGCGCCGCGATATCAACGGCCTGCCGATGAATCCGGCTGCCAGAGCATATCCGGAGGAGTTCATCGAGACAGGTATTTCCGCTATCGATGGCCTGAACACACTGGTACGAGGACAGAAGCTCCCTATTTTCTCCGCTTCCGGTCTTCCGCATGCGGAACTGGCTGCACAGATTGCCCGTCAGGCAAAGGTACGCGGCACGGACGAACCGTTCGCCGTTGTATTTGCCGCCATGGGTATCACCTTCGAAGAGGCACATTTCTTCGAGGAGAGCTTCCGTGAAACCGGCGCCATCGACAGAACCGTACTGTTCGTCAACCTGGCCAACGACCCGGCCGTAGAACGTATCGCGACACCGCGTATGGCACTGACCTGCGCCGAGTATCTCGCCTTCGAAAAGAACATGCACGTACTCGTTATCCTGACAGATATCACGAACTACGCAGATTCTCTCCGTGAGATTTCCGCGGCCCGCAAGGAGGTTCCGGGACGCCGTGGCTATCCTGGCTACATGTACACCGACCTTGCTTCTATTTACGAAAGAGCCGGCCGTCAGATCGGCAAGAAGGGTTCCATCACCATGATCCCTATCCTGACCATGCCGGAGGATGATAAGACGCATCCTATCCCTGACCTTACCGGATACATCACCGAAGGACAGATCATCCTGTCCCGTGATCTCTACCGCAAAGGCATCACACCGCCGATCGACGTTCTGCCGTCGCTTTCACGACTGAAGGATAAAGGTATCGGCAAGGGCAAGACCCGTGAAGATCATGCCAATACCATGAACCAGCTGTTCGCAGCTTATTCGCGAGGCAAGGATGCCAAGGAACTCATGATGATCCTCGGCGAAGCCGCCCTTTCCGACATGGACAAGCTCTATGCGAAATTCGCGGATGAATTCGAGAAACGCTACGTTTCCCAGGGCTACTATACAGACCGTTCCATCGAGGAAACCCTCGCCATCGGCTGGGATCTGCTCCGGATCCTGCCTCGTTCCGAGCTGAAACGAATCAAGGACGAGTACCTCGACAAATACTATGATCCTGAGGATGAGAAGAGGACGCTGGCAGAAAACGCAGCAGAATCCGATAAGAAACAGTAGGGGGTGATTGCTTGGCACAGCAGCATGTAAATCCTACCCGTATGGAACTCACGCGGCAGAAGACGAAGCTCGCCTCCGCCCTGCGCGGCCACAAGCTTCTCAAAGATAAGCGCGATGAGCTCATGCGGCAGTTTCTTGCGATGGTTCGTGAAAACATGGCCCTCCGGAAGAAGGTTGAGGAAGGCATCAGACAGGCCGACCGCAACTTCGTGCTCGCGGGTGCTTCCATGAGCCCGGAAGAGGTCCAGGTAGCCTTCATGTCGCCGAAGCAGGAAATACAGCTTGATGTGAGCACGCGCAATGTCATGAGCGTGGATATCCCTGTATTTGACAGCAAGACACGTACGAGCGATACCAACGACATCTACTCCTACGGTCTCGCCTTTACATCGAGCGATCTGGATGATGCCGTGCACAGCATGGCCGACATTCTGCCGGATATGCTGAAACTGGCGGAGATTGAAAAGTCCTGTCAGCTCATGGCTGCCGAGATTGAGAAAACCCGGCGCCGTGTCAACGCACTCGAGCACGTTCTGATCCCGCAGATGCAGGAAAATATCCGCTACATCACGATGAAGCTGGATGAGAATGAGCGAAGCACCCAGATCCGCCTGATCAAGGTCAAGGATATGGTACTGGAAGACAGCCATCATTATCAGGAAAAGAGCGAGGAGCTCACACGCGAGGCATTTGCCCGCGAGGCCGCCGAAGGGGATGCCTGAAACGGCCGCTGACAAAAAAATTATCCCGGATCACCGTCCGTCAGACGATGATCCGGGATTTTTCGTTATGCCGAAAAACTGCTGCACGTTATACCGGCAGGTGCTGCGGCACGTTATGCCAAACCGCTGCCGCCCGTCAGCTATCTGCCGAAGGGCGTTACTGCAGACCGGCGGAAATGATATCCCAGATATCCGTACCGCTCTCAAAACCGATCTTCCACGCCGCCGCACCGGCAAGATTGTTATCTTTGACCATCTGCATCTCCGTGGTCACCGAGTCCGCATCCTGCAGCCAGATCTCATAGGTGCCGCCGTCAATATCCGATACATAGCTTCCGTAGTTGAGGCCGGTGCTCTCCTGCATCTGCGGCGTCACGCCGTGATCTGTCAGATAGCCCAGCGCTTCCGTCATGCCGCACGCAAAGGATGTCACGGTGCCATCCGCCGCCGTGCACCACACGCGGGAATAGAACGGAATGCCGTTGATCACCTTGGACGCATCGACCATCTCCAGCGTATCGCTGATGCCCTGCTCCACAAATGAGGAGGAGGCAACCGGTCCCGGTGTCTCCGACCCGGCCGGCGTCTCGTCGTATCCCATTATGACAACGTAATCGCATACCTTGCCCTGCTCTGTCCGATTGTAGTAATACGTGTACTGCGGCACATAATTATCGACAGAAAGCACGATGCCGGATGCCCTGCAGGCAATCGACAGCTCGCGGATAAATTCGATATAGTCATCCGCATTGGCCTCCGGAATCACCTCGAAATCGACATTCAGTCCGTCAATGCCATTCTGCGCGATATAATCCATGACCTGCCTGATTGCCGTCTGCCGCTTCGCCGTATCGCTGATCACCTGCGCCGTCTTGTCCGAGTCAAAGTTCCGGGAACTGCCGTCATCCGACGCAAATTCATTGGAAAACAGCGCCCAGACTTCTCTTCCGTTATCATGGCAGCTGGTCACATAATCCGCCGAGGCCAGAGAAGCCACATTGCCATCCGTGTCGCTGAAGCTGAACCAGGTCGGCGACATGGTATTGACGCCCGGCGTCGTCGTCAGAATACTGTCGATTTCCTCGTTGGCATCGGCTGTTGTAATCTGATGCCACGCCATATCGATCTTGTAATCCTTCTGTATATTCGAGTAGACCGGTTCCTCAAACGACGGTTCCTGCGGCGTCATAGATTCCGGCTCCGAGCAGGCGGAGGCCTTCACCCAGCCGAAATAGCCATCTGAGGTCACAACGTTGTACCACTTGCCGGCCGACTGCAGATAGACCATCGTCTCGCCCTTCTCCGTCTTGCGGAAAATGTCGGCCTTGATGCCGCCCTGGTAGCGGATCGCGGTCTCCGAATCAGCCGTCACCGTCTGCTCCTCATCCCAGTTCGTCCTGATCCGGATGCGGTTCGGGTCCTGATTCACCGTGTAATCCATCTTCGTGTTGTCCGTGACAAAACGCATGTCGACGTAATAGGCGTCTCCGATCTGCCGGATCACCGGATAATCGGTGGTCTGCGTCTCGCTGGAATCCCAGTACTGAACGGTCACCTCTGTCTGATCCGGCTCGTAGATCTGCATGGCATCCGGCGTCGTATAGATCATCCGGTTCTCGTTCTCATCCCAGTAAATACGGCTGTTGATGGTACTGCCCGCAAAATCGACATTCAGGTAGACATTGCCGTCCTCTTCGACAGCGCGCTCATCAATCAGCTCATTGTTCAGAACAATCGTATATTCATTATCCGCCAGATCGTACGCAGACGCATAGTCAATCACGTTATCAGACGGAAGATACTTCTCTCCAAATGTGCTCATCACGACGATCACCGCCACGCAGACAATCGCCAGAGACACAATGATAATCGGCAGCTTCTTATGCATGTTTCCTCCTTGGTAATTCATTATTATTCAAAGTTTATTATACCGCCATCGGCATGGTCCTTCAACTGCCGCGGGCGCCCCGCCATCCTCGCTTCTGCCCAGGCTGCGCTTTTTCTTTGGTTTCCGGTTGAAAACGTCTCTGTGATATGTTTCCTGTTAACCGTTTCAGCATCAGAACTGCTTTGATCATAACCTCATTTCCGCCGCGCCGCAATTATTCATTTTCGACAAAAACATGCATTTTTCATCTCAGCTGTATCCAGAAAAACAAAAGGCCGGCGGACCGGTGACAGCATACTTTACACAGCAATCTTTTACAGATATAATAAAGCTGAAAAAAAATCGTGAGGAGGGATCAATATGAAGATAGAGTCCATTAATGAAAATCAGATTCGCTGTACCCTTACTCTGAATGATCTGATCGGACACGAAGTCAGACTCAGTGAACTTGCGTACGGCTCCGCCAAAGCCCGTGAGCTGTTTCAGGAAGTCCTTGCACAGGCACATGATGAAGTCGGCTTTTCCGTCGACAACATGCCGCTGATGGTCGAAGCGGTTCCGATCTCCGAAGAATGTCTCATGATTATCATCACGAAGGTGGAGGACCCGGAAGAACTCGATACCCGTTTTTCCCGCTTCACACCGGAACCGGATTCCGATGAGGATGAAGACGATGACGACGATGACGAGGATGAAAATTCCAACAGCAATACACAGCAGAGCGACCTGTACGATATCGTGCATAAGCTCGAACAGGATGTGATCGACAAGCACACGGCCCAGCCGGAGGCGAAAGACAGCAAGGATACCGGCGATCAGGCGCCGCACAGCCGCCGCTATACGCGGATCTACTCTTTCGCATCACTGGACCTTGTCTCCACGCTGGCTGCGCAGCTGGGCAGCGATTTTTCCTGCTCCAGCACGCTTTACAAGAGCCCGCGCAACAACCGCTGCTACCTGACCATAACCGAAGGGCCGGACAATCAGAACGACTTCCGGCTTGCCTGCGGTCTTGCCGCAGAGTTCGGCCGACCGGAACGGGCCAGCGGGAACACGCTCTATTATTATGAGGAACATTACCGGAAACTGATCGACGGCAATGCCCTGCAGGTTCTGCGGAAAATCGGTTAAGCAACAAGAAAAAAAACGGGAGAGATGCCTTGCATCTCTCCCTTTTTATCACGGTTATAAAATATCGATCAACCCTGCTCGATAGCACCCATCGGGCACTGATCTGCGCAAGAACCGCAGTCGATGCATGTATTCGGATCGATTTCATACTTGCCATCACCTTCGCTGATAGCACCCATCGGGCACTGATCTGCGCAGGAACCACAGTCGATGCAAGCATCAGTAATTACATAAGCCATGATAGTTACCTCCTTAAAGAAACTTGGATTTCGTACTAATTTATTCTATAACAAATCATAATTTAATACAAGCATTTTTCCGCATTTCGTGTAAATAAACAATTCTCATGAAGGCCGCTGCAGCGCCCGCTGCCTGCAATTACGGGTTGCAAAAAACTAACCCTTATATTATAATATTATATACTTTAAAAATAATTATTTCTTAATTTGAAAGGAGTTTTTAAGATGGCTGCTGTACAGGTTACAAAAGATACTATGGTTGGCGATCTTCTCAGAATAGATGCTAACGTTGCACCGATCCTTTTCGGTATCGGCATGCATTGCCTCGGATGCCCGGCTTCCCAGCTCGAGACCATCGAGGAGGCAGCTTATGTACACGGAATCGATCCGCAGGCCCTTGTCAATGAGATCAATGCATTCCTCAAGGACAGCTCAGCAGATAATGATACGGAGCAGGCACAGTAATACCGCCTGTTATCTCCTGTAATTTCAGAAGAAGGCAGAAACCTGAGGTTTCTGCCTTCTTTTTTTGCGCCCTGAAGACCCCGGACAGACTTTACTGTTTCGGGATCTCCTTGTTGGCGAATTTCGTATAATCGTTCAGCCATACCAGCTCGAACGAGCCGACCGGGCCGTTTCTCTGTTTCGCTATGATAATCTCCGTAATGCCTTTCTTCTCTGTATCCTTGTTGTAATACTCATCCCGGTAGAGAAACATTACGACATCGGCATCCTGCTCGATCGCACCGGATTCACGCAGATCCGACAGCAGCGGATGATGATCCGGCCTCTGCTCGCAGGCACGGCTGAGCTGTGAAAGCGCGATCACCGGCACATCCAGCTCTCTGGCCATCGCCTTGAGCGATCGTGAAATCTCCGATATTTCCTGCTGCCGCGATGCCGCGGAACTGCCGCTGCCGGACATCAGCTGCAGGTAATCGATGATGACCAGCCCGATGCCATGTTCCAGCTTATACTTGCGGCACTTGGAGCGCAGCTCCGTGATCGAGATGCCCGCCTTGTCATCAATATACAGCGGCGCACTGCTGATCGCGCCGGCCGCATCGACGAGCTTATCCCAGTCCGACGGCTTCAGGCTGCCGTTTCTCATGGACTGGCTGTCCACATGCGATTCCATAGAGAGGAGTCGCTGCACAAGCTGATCCTGCGACATCTCCAGGCTGAAAATCACCGTCGGCAGCTTGCTGCGAATGCACACATACTGCGCGATATTCAGCGCAAACGCCGTTTTGCCCATCGAAGGACGCGCCGCAATCAGGATCAGGTCGGAATTCTGCAGTCCGGATGTCATGTAATCCAGCTGATAAAAGCCGGTGCGGACACCCGTCACGCTGTCCGTGCTTCTCGCTGCCGCCTCGATGCTGCTGAATACCTCCATCACGATCTGGTCAATCGGCCGGTAGGTGCTGTCCGTATTCTGCTGGAGAACCTTGAAAATGTTCTCCTCCGCCTTTCCCATGATGTTCTGCAGCGTATCATCGTGTGCATAACAGGAGCCCGCAATGCCTTCGCTGACGCGAATCAGGCTCCGCAGCGTCGAATTTTCCTTGACGAGCTTCGCATAGTAGGTCACATTGGCCGATGTCGGCACGCTGTCGGCAAGACTCGTCAGAAAATCCACGCTGCTGTACTCGGCAGGCAGATTCTTCATGCCGAGCCGCTCCCGCAGCGTCACGATATCGACGGCACTGTTTTCATTAAAAAGTTCACGGATCGCATCAAAGATGATGCCGTACTGGCGCTGATAAAAATCGGCTCCGGTCAGAATTTCCGAAGCCGATGCAATTGCGTCAGGATCCATGATCATCGCACCAAGAACTGCCCGCTCAGCCTCTGTGCTGTGCGGCGGTATTCTTTTGATTTCAGATGGTTCGTCTGCCATGTTCCATTTCCCTTGTCACTGCATAAATGCCTGTCAGCCCTCGGTCACCTTGACCGTCAGCTCCGCGGTTACCTTCGGATGCACCTTGTACGGCACCTTATAGACACCCAGTGCACGGATCGGCTCCTCGAGCTGCAGCTTCTTCTTGTCGATCTCAATACCGAGCTGCTTGTCAAAAGCAGAGGCAATCTCCTTGGTCGAAACAGAGCCAAACGCTCTGCCGCCCTCACCCGTACGCATCGTCACGGTGATCGCCTTGTCCTTGACATCCTCGGCAAACTTCTGCGCACTCTCGAGCAGCTCCTGTGCCTTCTTCGCCTCATTGGCCTTTTTGAGCTTGAGGTCGTTGACATTCGCCGCGGTCGCCTCGATGCCCAGTTTGCGCGGAATCAGATAGTTGCGCGCATAACCGTTATTTACTTCCACAGTCTGTCCCTTCTTGCCCAGGGACTTCACATCCTGAATCAATATTACCTTCATCTAGCTGATTTCTCCTTCCGCTTTCATATCACTTAATACCTGCTTGACCTTCATGATTGCCTCGTCCAGAGCGGCACCCTTCAGCTGCGCACCGGCAATGGTGCTGTGGCCGCCGCCGCCGAGTTTCTCCATGACAAGCTGTACATTCAGACTGCTGATCGAACGGGCGCTGATATAGACCGTCCCTTTCATTTCAGTAAAGACGAAAGAGGCATCCACATCCTTGACGTTGAGCAGCTCATTGGCGATCTCCGCGCCCAGCACGGTCGGGCTCTTGATGCCCTCAGACGGGCAGATCGCATAAGCATAGCCTTCCTCGATCGCCGCATCCTTGACCGCTTCCGCCTTGGCCTGATAAGTCTTGAAATTATCACGCAGCTTGATGCGCACACGGGAAATATCCGCACCGCAGCGCCGCAGATAAGCCGCCGCCTCAAATGTCCGCACACCGGTATTATTAAGGAAATGATCGGTGTCAATCAGAATACCGGCATACAGCGCATCCGCCTCTTCCGGACGCAGCTTGACGTTGTCGCTGATATACTGAAGAATCTCCGTCACCATCTCGCACGCCGATGAAGCATACGGCTCAATGTACGCCAGAACAGGATTCTCAATGGCACTGCCGTTCTGACGATGATGGTCGATGACGACCACGGTTTTGGTCAGATTCAGCAGCTCCGGACCTTCCACCCGCGCCGCATTGCTGACGTCGACGATGATCAGCGCCGTATTGTTGTTGACGATGCCGGCCGCCGTCTCGCTCGTGATGAACATGTCCTGATCGTACTCGTTATTGCCGATAAAATAATCCAGAATCGGCTGCACGGACGTCGTGATGTCGTTCAGCACAATATATGCCTGCTTGTTCAGAATACGCGCCGCGCGGTAAACACCGATCGCCGCGCCGATGCAGTCGACATCGCCGATCTTATGTCCCATGATCACAACCTGGCTGCGGCCCTCGATTACCTGGCGGAGCGCATGCGCCTTGACACGCGCACGGACACGCGTTGATTTCTCCACATGCTTCGTCTTGCCGCCGTAATAGGACAGCTTGTCATGATCCTTGATGACTGCCTGATCGCCGCCGCGGCCAAGCGCCAGATCCAGCGCATGCCGCGCCCACTCCTGCGACTGGGCATAGCTGGACGCATTCACACCCATGCCGATGCAGAGCGTCACCGGCAGCTGATTGCCGATGTTGATCTCCCGCACCTCATCCAGAATGGAAAACTTGGATGACTGCATGGCCGGCAGATACTGCGACCGCACGACGAAGTTGAAACGATCCTTCTCCGTCTTGCTGACAGAAGCATCGAAATTCTGAAAATATTTCGTGATCTTACGATCGACAAGCGCCGACAGAAGCGACTGGCGGACATCCTCGATACTGCCGAGTGCCTCCTCGTAATTGTCGACCAGAATAATGCCGCAGATGGCCTTCTGATCCGCGATCTCCTTGCGTGTCAGGATCACCTCTGTCTCATCATAGAGATACAGGGAAAAATACCGATCCGCTTTCGTATCGATCTCGATGACCTTGTTGTCTCTGATATTCTCGTCAAATTCCAGGGAACGCACCAGTACCTTATAATACGTATCGCTGTGGCAGATATGGCCTTCGTACTCATCCGTCTTGCCGGAGAGCAGGTCCTTGAGCACACCGACCGGAAGTTCCGGAAACGCGGTCCGTATCATCATCGAACTGCCTTCCTCAACCAGATCAGACATGAGATTATTCATCCAGATGATCCGGCCGCGGGAATTCAGAATCATATACGGCACGTCCAGTTCCTGAACCAGGTTCTGCTGCAGACCGGAAAACCGCATCGCGAAATCGGTCATCTCGTCCTTCACGCTCTTCGTCATGTAAATATACAGAACAGAAGCGATGATCACATAGACAATCAGCGCCGCCAGCATATAGATGCCGACCCGGTTTCCGCCGTGCACCAAGCCGAAAATGGTCATGCCCAGCAGAATCAGCCCCAGTATGAACGGCCACTTCGCGTAAAGGTTCAGCTTCCCCTTCAAATTAACCTTCCTGTTCATGGTTAATCCTGGCTGGCTGCCTCCGGATGCGCCTTCTCGTACTCATCCATCTTGCGTGTCGTCTTGAATACGTTCTCACATCCCGGATACTTGGCCAGAAACATATTCTTGAAAGCGAAGAAGGAAGACACTTCATAGAGCTCTCCCTCACGCCGGAGCACCGGCTCCTTCCTCTTGATCAGGTCAAGCATGAACTGGTCGTGCGCCAGACGGCAGTACCGCTTCATATAATCGATCGTCATCGGAATCCGGCGCAGACGGGTCACATAATCCGGGTTTTCCGCCTTCATTGCGTTATACTGTGCCGACTCCGGCGAATCCTTATCTTCCAGTTTCTCGGCATAAGCCTCATTGATATAGATAACTTTCAGGGCGTCATGCTTGTAAATTCTCGGTTCCATAACGTCCATGGATTCAATTCTCCATTCTTCGTCGCTCATAAAGTCTCGTCTCCTTTATAAAAGTACAAATTAAACCAGTATTTATTGTAACACACTCCGTATTTTAATACAAACAATGCAGAAAGGCGGCCCGCCTAAGCGGGCCGCCTGTTCTCCCCTCACCAGACTGAAATGTCATGTCTGCGCTGTGTTATTTTGCCGGATAGAACCCGGATGGTTCCTCCGAAAGATTGATCATGATATTCTTCATCTGCGTATAGTGATCGAGGATGACCTTATGCGTCTCACGGCCGATGCCGGATTCCTTGTAGCCGCCGAAAGGAGCACCTTCCGGAATGGAATTGTAGGTGTTCACCCACATACGGCCTGTCTCGATGGCACGTGATACACGGATCGCCCGGTTGATATCACGGGTCCATACAGCACCGCCGAGACCATACGTACTCTCATTGGCCATTCTGATGACATCCTCTTCATCCTTGAACCGGATCACAACACCGACCGGTCCGAAAATCTCTTCCTGCGCTACCCGCATGTCATTGGTGACATCGGTAATCAGCGTAGGTCTCATGAAAGCGCCCTTTGCCAGCGGTCCTTCGGTATAGCGTTCACCGCCGCAGGCGATGGTCGCGCCTTCCTTCTTCGCCAGTTCAATATAGGAAAGGATTTTCTTCAGCTGTCCTTCATTGATCTGCGAACCCATCTGCGTATCCATGGATGTAGGATCGCCGACCGTTACTTTATTGAAGGCATCGATGAGCTTGCCGACAAACTCATCATAGAAATCGTCCTGTACGAAAATTCTCGATCCTGCGCAGCAGACCTGACCCTGATTGAAGAGTATACCTAACTGTGCTCCATCCAGCGCCATATCCTGTTTGCAGTCACTGAAGAAAATATTAGCGGACTTGCCGCCCAGTTCCAGCGTGGCCGGAATAATCTTCTCTGCCGCGGCGAGTGCGACATTGCGGCCGACCTCAGTAGAACCGGTAAATGCCAGCTTGCGGAAACCAGGGTGTTTCAGCATCTCGTTGCCGACCTTGGAACCGGAGCCTGTGATTACGTTAAATACACCAGGCGGGAGAATGTCCTGCGTCAGCTTCGCAAATTCGAGCACGCTGAGCGATGTCGAACTTGACGGCTTGAAAACGGTGCAGCACCCGCTTGCCAGAACCGGTGCCAGCTTCCATGCTGCCATCAGGAACGGGAAGTTCCACGGAACGATCTGCCCTACAACGCCGATCGGCTCCCGCAGAATCAGACTGAGTGTATTGTTGTCCAGCATCGTCGCGCTGCCCTCTTCCGCCTGAATGCATCCTGCAAAATAGCGGAAATGATCAGCCGACATCGGGATATCGATGGACATCGTCTCACGAATCGGTTTGCCGTTGTCCAGCGTCTCAACCATGGCAAGATATTCCTTGTTCTCATCGATCACATCTGCCACCTTGTTCAGGATCGCTGCACGTTCCTTGACCGTTGTCTTCTTCCAGCTGTCCCACGCTTTCCAGGCACTGTCCACAGCCAGATCCAGATCTTCCTTGGTAGCCTGTGCACACTTAGCAAGTGCTTCTCCGGTTGCCGGATTGGTCGTCGTAAATACGCCGCCGTCTGAGGCCGGTTTCCACTGTCCGTTAATAAATAATCCGTACTCTTCCTGTAAATTGACCTTCATTTCAGAAGCCTCCTTTGCTTTACCTGCTGTAATATATCATAGCTCTTATTTGTGTGAAATCAACCATTATTTATTATTTATCAAAGGTCAATTCTTATTATTATCTGTTGTCTATGCATTTTAATAAATGCAATGCGTTATTTTCTGATATATTCATTTATTGTTCTGTTTGTATGTTATATTTGTTTCAAATTCAGTCTGTATCCAAATAAATACAATGTAGTCTGTGGGGACTGATCTGAGAATTGTTCCTGAATCCGGCATTATTTTGTTAATTTATGTACAATAATCACGATACCCTGCATAGAAAAGTGAAATAATGCAATTGTACACACAAATAATCGATTTCTTTTGCCGGAGCGGCAAGGGGATAAAGGGAAATTGACTGAATATCGTCAAAATTCGGGGAATAAAAAAGGCGGATACTGATCGTACCCGCCCGACTGTGATTGGTCTCTATGCAGATTACTCTGCGATATACGGCATCATCGCCAGATGTCTTGCTCTCTTGATCGCTGTGGTAAGCTTTCTCTGATGCTTAGCGCAGTTGCCGGTGATTCTTCTCGGAAGAATCTTGCCTCTCTCGGAGACATATCTTCTTAACTTAGCGACATCCTTGTAATCGATGACTGCGTTCTTGTCGACACAGTAGATGCAGACTTTCTTTCTTCTGCGTACCGGTCTTCTTCTATACTGTGTGGTCTTGCCGTCTTCCTTATTGTATGGCATTGTATAATCCTCCTATTCCGTAAAACAGAAATTCATCCTAGTTAAACGGCAGATTCTCTTCAAGTCCGTCAGGGACATTCATAAAGCCATCAGACGGTGCCTTCGCCATATCCGGTTCAGCACTGCGGTCACCCATGTCCGGCTCTTCCATGCTGAAAGATGCACGGCTGCGGTCACTCGCCGCCTTGCTCTCGGCAAACTCCTGGTCTTCGACAATGACATCGGTCGTATATACCTTGACACCATCGCGGTTCGTATAGCTGCCGGTCTGAATACGGCCGGAAACAGCGATCTTCGTCCCCTTTCTCAGGTACTTCTCCGCGAACTCGCCCTGTTTGCCAAAGGCAACACAGCTGATAAAATCAGCCGTCGGCTCACCCTCTCGCTTGAATCTGCGATCTACGGCAAGTGTATACCGGGCAACAGCCATCGGCTTCTCACCCTGTGAATATCTTACCATCGGATCTCTGGTCAATCTGCCCATTAAAATAACCTTATTCATTCAGACTTCCTCCTTACAAACAATTAAGAATCCTGTCTGATGCATAAATAACGGATAACATTCTCCATAATACGGATACGCTGTTCGATTTCCGGCGGACAAGTCGGCTCTGCATCGAAATCGATGAAATAGTAATAACCCTCTTTCATCTTCTTGATCTCATAAGCAAGTCTCTTTTTGCCCCGCTCGTCTACATTGGTGATGGTACCGCCGAATCTGGCGATCAGATCCTTGACCTGCTCAAGAGCAGCAGCTCTTGCGTCATCATCGATGTTAGCGTTGAGAACAACAGCTAATTCATACTTATTCATGCCTATGCACCTCCTTCTGGACTGATTCGGCCCTCTGCGCGCAGCAGAGAGCAAGGGGATATGAAACATATCACAGTGCTTAATGATACCATAAAAAAACGGCCTTCGCAAGCCATTTTACGATGATTTTTCCGACATTTTCCCTGAAAAAACGTCATGAAAACGCCTTTTTCCGCGCGCCGGCCCTTTCCCGCGGCCGTGCAGAAAAATGCGGTGCCGGCCGGGAAATGATCCGTCCGTCACCGCACAAAGCTTTGTCATTTATACATGTTGGTGGAAAGGTATTTGAAGGCGTTGTCGGCCAGAATAACGACAATATTCTTACCGGCGGCTTCCGGACGGCGCGCGATCTGCGTCGCGGTCCAAAGTGCCGCGCCGGCGGACTGTCCGACAAAAAAACCTTCTGTTCTGACCAGTTTCCTGCCTGTCTCATAGGCGTCCTCGGCGACAACATCGAAGCACTCATCGTAGCGGGCGTTGAACTCGCCGAACAGCGCCGGAACCTTATCCTCCGGCACGCCGTCGAACTTCAAAACGCCATCGATGGTATTGCGGTCCGGATAAGCCGGGTCCTTCAGCGACTGCTTTGCCGGCTGTGCGCCGATAATCTTCACGTCCGGATTCTTCGTCCGCAGGTAAGCGGAAAGGCCGGCAAGCGTGCCGCCGGTGCCGACAAGCTGAACCGTATAATCGACATGTCCGTCGGTATCTTCCCAGATCTCCGGACCGGTGCCGAGGATATGCGCCCTAGGATTGGCCGGATTGCCGCACTGATTCAGGTAAAACCATCCCTTCGACTCCGCAAAATCGGTCATGATCTTCGTCAGGCCGTCCATCGACAGGCCCGTCTGCAGCATCTCGGCAAAGCCAGGCACATCTGTCACCTGCAGAAGCTCCGCCCCCAGCGCCTTCAGGATCTGCGAACGCTCAATCGAGACACCGGGCTGAATGACTGCCACGTAATGATAGCCTCTGGCGTTGGCAAAGGTTGCCGTGCCGATTCCGGTATTGCCGCTGGTGTAATCCACGATGGTCATTCCCGGTTTGAGTTTTCCTTCATATTCGGCTTCCTTGATCATATTCAGCGCCGCCCGGTCCTTTACGCTGCCGGACGGGTTGAAATATTCAAATTTCCCGAGGATATGGCCTTTTACATTTTCCTCTTCCTCATAGCGATGCAGTCTCACCAGCGGTGTTCTGCCGACCAGTTCCGTAATTGAATCATATATTCTGCCCATTATTTTTTCCTCCACGATCAGTAATCATATTCGACAAGCTGTATATAATCTTCATTTTTCAGCAGTCCGGCCAGAGACAGCAGGCTCCATGCATTGCCCGCGGTTCCCAGATACAGGCCGGTGTAGCTGTGCACATCCTGCGGAATCGTTCTCCACCAGGCACCGAGCCACCGGCGTGTGCCCTGCGTCTTGTAGATATCGGCCGGGTCGTCGTCCGCATGCGACTGCCCGATCACGGTTCGCGCCGCTCTCTCCGCATAGCGCAGGAATTCCGGCTCGCCTGTCAGCCTGTAAACCGAAATAAAATGTTCGAGAAGTCCCGGTGTACTGCAACAGATCGCCTGGCTCGGCCAGTAGCCGCGTGAGAACTGTTCCGGCGCGCCGGCCGCGATAATGCCGCGGGACAGCTTCTTTACCCAGTCCAGATACGACGGCTCTTTGGTGATCTTATACAGCGCCTCAAATAAAAGTGCTGTGCCGGCCGGTCCGTGGCAGGTGCTCAGATAATAAAATTCGGTGGACGGGCCTCGTTCCAGACTGTCGAGGTACGGGACAAGCACCGCATTTTCATCGCCGACGGCAATGCCCTTTATATACTCTGCCGCATCGCGCGCCGCCTGCAGGAAAATCTCCTCACCGGTCGCCTGGTAGAGGATCGCGAAGATCCAGCCGACACCGGAGGTGCCGTGGGCGAAATTCACCCAGAAGACATCCGGCGGGAAGTCGATGATCGTCAGGTCGACGACATTCCAGTACCGGCCGCCGTTCGGCGCCGGCTTTCCACGGGAGACCACGTAATGGCCGAGCGCACTGGCCGCATCAAGATAACGTCTGTCCCCGGTAAGTTTCCACACGGAAATAAGATACGGTGCAAAACCGGCATCTCCGCATGCATCATTCTGCTCGCTCCACCTAAGGCCTTCCTCCTCTTTCACCGCGTTCTGCAGGAGATCGTCTGCGACCTTGACAGCATAATCTCTGTATTTTTCCTTGCCGGTTGCCTCATACAGCTTGAGGATCAGATTGGCACTGCCTGTCGGCCCGTTGTAGTAACCGATGATCCAGCCGGGCATGTTCTTCACATGGACGAGCTTGTCGGCCTCGCCCGACGCATGGGAAAGTGCTTTGCGGTAAAAGTCAGGGCCTTCATCGGTATGAATGATGTAGTCCGCCGCCTTCTCTGCCTTATCCAGATATGCCTCATTATGCACTGCCTGGTAAAGCCGGAGGTAAAACAGGCCGATGCCGGCGGAACCGCCGTACAGCGCCTTTTCGGTCAGCATCGGATAATCCGAAAAATCCTCGGAGGAATCCGGACTCTGCTTCCAGCGGATGCCGTAAGGCGTTTCAATTTCATTGGTACGAATCCACTTCTCTGCTTCCTGCGCTATGGCAATGTAATCGTCGGCCTGATACCGTCTGAATAAATAATTTGCTGTCATTTATATTACTACCTTTCCTATCTGTTTACTATGTTTTACTGACAGAAATAGTACCATACCCGGAAGCCGATGTAAAATCTTCATATTCTATTTTCAGTTATAAGCTGGATTGATAGCAGAAAAGAGGCACCTGCGAGGCGCAGGTGCCGGTTCAGAAAATCTGTTCGCCGCCGCGCATCTGCTTTTTCAGACTCTTCTCTGCGGCTTTGCGCGCAATGACGATCTGGTGTCCGCAGCCGCAGCATTTCAGCCGGAAATCCGCGCCCGCACGGATCACTTCCCACTCGTAACTGCCGCATGGATGCTTCTTTTTCAGCGTCAGAATATCGCCGCGCTGTATATCCATAATCTCACCTCCGAAAATGACCGCATTTAACGAATGTCATTTTTTATGATATTATTATACAGCATAAAGAGCAAGGAGACATTTATGATTGATTTTGATAATATCCGACTGGTGGCCGCCGATATGGACGGCACCCTTTTAAACAGCAAACGGGAACTTCCGCCTGACCTGGCCGAAGTCATAAACCGCCTGAATGATAAAGGCATCCGTTTCGCCGCCGCGAGCGGCCGGTCCTATTCCAATCTGCGCCTGTCCTTTACCGACGTAGACGCACCGATGATTTATATCGCAGACAACGGCGGCAATATCGTAGATGACCGCACGGTGATCTACGAGCACGGCTTCACGCCGGTGCAGCTTGCGCAGGTGGAAGCTTTCATGCAGCCCATCCGCCATGTTTATCTGATGTATTCCAGTGCGGAATGCGGTTACCTTTACGCTTCCTATCCGCAGGAGATCAAAGACTTCTATGCAAAGTATTACCGCGTCTTTCACGAAATAGACAGCGTTTCTGAAATAACGTCTCTGGTCAACAAGGTCACGATCTACGATCCTTCTGAGGAAGGCGCTGAAGTGAATACAATGCCGCTCCTGCAGCCGCTGACAGCGGACTATGACATATCTCTTGACGGTTTCTGCTGGTGCAACATCGGCCTGACCGGTACATGCAAGGGAAAGGCCATCGAATTCATTCAGAACAAATACGGTATCCGCTATGAACAGACAATGATCTTCGGTGATTACCTGAATGACTGCAGCATGATGCCGAAAGCCTATTACAGCTATGCGATGGGCAACGCGCACCCGGACCTTGCTAAGCTATGCCGATTCCAGACGGCGAGCAATGACGAGGACGGCGTCATGAAAATTGTAAGACAGCTTCTCTGATCGATTCTTCAGAGAAGCTTTTTTAAAGCCAAAAAAAAGATACCACCTTACGCAGTATCTTCTCTTTGCTTATGAGCTCGTTGCGGGAGCTGGATTTGAACCAACAACCTTCGGGTTATGAGCCCGACGAGCTACCGGATTGCTCTACCCCGCGATAATATAAAAAAAAGAGGCGCAGACCAGATTTGAACTGGTGCATACTGGTGTTGCAGACCATTGCCTTACCACTTGGCTACTGCGCCTTGTAAAAAAATATTAACATAAAATAATTGGACTGTCAACATTGCTGCATTGACAGTCCTTGCTCCCCGAGCGGGGCTCGAACCTGCAACAACTCGGTTAACAGCCGAGTGCTCTACCATTGAGCTATCGAGGATTATCAGGTATATACCCTGAGAACTG
>OMWM01000073.1 GCA_900314775.1 uncultured Eubacteriales bacterium
CTTTACTTGGTTTTTGTTCTTGAATAATTCTGTAAAAGAATTTTCGGGATTGTACTGTTATTAAGTTTTCAATGTGATCGCCGCTCTCAGCGGCAACAAGAGTAATATATCAGGTTTCCGGGGTCTTGTCAACACTTTTTTTAAAAAAATTTCATTTTATTTTACAGGCCCGTAAAAGGGCCTTTATCGGCCTCCTGACGAGCGTATTCTGTCATACAGATCACGGACGCTGCGTATACCGATCAGCGCAGCCTTCGTCTCGCCTCTGAGCCGGCGGACATTGCCCTCAGGCAGGAAGCATGCCTTAAAGCCCAGCTTGTCAGCCTCTTTGATTCTGCTCTCCGCCTGGCTCACCGCACGTACCTCACCTGTCAGACCGACTTCGCCGAAGAACAAGGCGCTGCTGCTCACCGATTTATTCAGATAGCTGGAAATAACCGCGGTGACAACAGCCAGATCCAGTGCCGGTTCATTCATACGGATGCCGCCCGCGAGATTCACGTAGGCATCCATATTGCCGGTATGCAGGCCAAGTCTCTTCTCGAGCACGGCCATCAGCAAGTTGACACGGTTGTAGTCGATGCCGGCCGCTGTACGGCGCGGTATCTGAAAATTAGTCGGGCAGACAAGTGCCTGCACCTCAATCATCATCGGTCTCGTGCCTTCCATGATACAGGCCGCTGCCGATCCGGCTGCATCTCCTGTCATACCGTCCAGCATCAGTTCCGACGGATTCAGGACTTCTCGCAGTCCGTCGCTTTCCATCTCAAAGACGCCCAGTTCATCCGTGGAGCCGAAACGGTTCTTGACGGCACGCAGTATTCTATAGGAGGCATGGCGGTCGCCTTCAAAATACAATACGGTATCGACCATGTGTTCGAGTACCCGCGGTCCCGCAACAACGCCTTCCTTGGTAACATGGCCCACAATGAAAATGGATATATTCTCCTTCTTGGCGATCTGCATCAGAATATTCGTCGCTTCTCTGACCTGGCTCACGCTGCCGGCGCCGGATGTCACGGTATCGCTGTACATGGTCTGAATCGAGTCGATGATCACGACCTGCGGATGATATTTCAGGATCGTACTCTGCACTGTCTGCAGATTGGTCTCACTGATCATCCAGAGCGAACTGCCGAAATCGCCGAGTCTGTCCGCCCGCATCTTGATCTGGTGCAGAGATTCCTCGCCGGAAATATACAAGGTCCGGATATCCTTAAATGACAGTGCGCGGCACATCTGCAGAAGCAATGTCGATTTGCCGATACCGGGATCGCCGCCCACCAGTACAAGAGAGCCGGTTACGATTCCGCCGCCGAGCACCCGGTCCAGCTCGCCGATGCCGGAGGATATCCTCTTCTCGTCTTCGCTGCGTACTTCTGAAATGCGCACCGGCTGCGCTGCCTGCCGTTCTGTCTTCGCACGTGCGCCCTTGCCGCCCGCCGCTGCAATAACCGGCTCTTCAACGAATGTATTCCAGTTCTTGCAGGCCGGACACTGCCCCATCCATTTGGCAGATTCATATCCGCACTCGCTGCAGAAAAAGACTGTTTTGTTCTTCATGTCATGCCCTCTCCATAATACAGATAAAGCGGAGCCCTGGCTCCGCTTTATCCGCTGTATTCATGCTTACGCTGCTTTAAGCACCTGTAATCCTGACGTGCTTTTTCGCGCCGTCGAATTCGATGCCGAAAACGAGTTTGCCGCCCAGATTGGTCTTCATGCTGCCGATCTCTTCGTCATCCACGTAAATATTATATTCATAATCCGGCTTGAGCTCCAGCGTGATCTGCGTATCCGTATAGCCGGTTACGTCGAACTCCACGATGTCATCCTGTTCATAGAATTCCTCTACGTCCGTGCCCGGAACGGATTCATATACAAGCAGTTCATTCTTCTCCAGTTTTGTAATCTCCTGGAAGGTCTTCACCTTATAAAGATCTCCCTTGAATTCAAAGTTGGAAAGCTTCGTCTTCGAATCCAGTTTATAATTGCCAAAATCAAGACGATCATTTCCGGATACAGAGATAATATTTTCCAGTGCCATTTCAAACCTCCGTAAATAATGGTAGCTCACCATACTCTATAGCAATATTATAGCTTAAGAACTTACTTTTTGCCATACATAAATTCTATACCGTAAAACGGATCTTCCCGTCCTTCATGCGCAGTACGACGTGATCGCCGTTTTTCACGCGGCCGGCAAGATATTCTTCGGCGAGTTCATCTTCAATCTCATTCTGGATGACACGCCGCAGAGGACGTGCGCCGTAGCGCTCGTCAAATCCCGCTTCCGCCAGATGATTGCGCACCGGTCCGGACACTTCCAGATCGATATTCAGCTGTTCTTTGACACGTCCTGCAACGGTCTTGAGCATGATATCCGCAATCTCCTTCACATCTGACTTTGTAAGCTGATGGAAGACAATGATATCGTCAATTCTGTTGAGAAATTCCGGTTTGAAAATTCTGCGCACTTCCTCCATCACCATAGACTTCATCTGTCCGTAGTCGGCTGCCGACGTGTCACCGGCTGAAAAGCCGAGGCGGTGCCTTGACGCAATGTCGGCGGCGCCGGCATTGGATGTCATGATGATTATCGTGTTCTTGAAGTCCACTTTGCGGCCCTGGGAATCCGTGATATGGCCGTCATCGAGGACCTGCAGAAGTATGTTGAAAACATCCGGGTGCGCCTTCTCTATCTCATCGAACAGGAGAACAGAATACGGGTGGCGGCGGATCTTCTCGCTGAGCTGTCCGCCTTCTTCATAGCCGACATAGCCCGGAGGCGATCCGATCAGTTTGGAAACACTGTGCTTTTCCATATATTCCGACATATCCACACGGATCATCGAATCCTCGGTGCCGAACATTACCTCGGCGAGCGCCTTGCAAAGCTCTGTCTTGCCGACACCGGTCGGGCCGAGGAAAAGGAATGAGCCGATCGGCCGTTTCGGGTCCTTGAGGCCGACACGCCCGCGGCGGATGGCTTTGGCAACTGCCGAAACCGCTTCTGTCTGTCCGACGACACGTTCGTGCAGAAGTTTTTCCATGCTGCGCAGTCTCTCGGTCTCCTCCTGCTCCAGTTTTCTTACCGGAATGCCTGTCCAGTTCGCCACGACGTCGGCAACCTGATCGGTATCCACCACAAGCTGCGTACCGCTCCGGCGTTCTTCCATGTCATGGTTCAGTCTGGCGATCTGTTCATTCAGCTGCTCCTGCTGTTTTTTGATGCTGCTGGCCAGCTCATAGGCTTCCCCGGCAATCGCATCTTCCTTGCGTACTTCCAGCTGTGCCACTTCATCCGTCAGCCGGCGGATCTCCGGGCTTGCCGTATAGGCATTGATGCGCACCTTGGAAGCCGCCTCGTCGATCAGATCGATTGCCTTGTCAGGCAGGAACCGGTCATTGATATAGCGCACGGAAAGATGCACGGCCGCATGAACGGCATCATCGGTGATCTTCACATTATGATGTTCCTCGTATACATGCCGCAGTCCGCTCAGGATCTCCTCTGCTTCCTCTTCAGAAGGTTCCTCCACCATAACCGGCTGAAATCTTCTCTCGAGCGCCGCATCCTTCTCGATATGTTTTCTGTACTCGTCGATCGTCGTCGCGCCGATAATCTGCAGTTCTCCTCTCGCGAGGGACGGCTTGAGAATGCTGGAGGCGTCGATGGCGCCTTCCGCGCCGCCGGCACCGATAATCGTATGAATCTCATCGATAAAGAGCAGAATATTCCCGTCTTCAACGACTTCGCTGATCACCTTCTTGATGCGCTCTTCAAATTCGCCGCGGTATTTGGACCCGGCAACCATGCCGGCGATATCAAGCGTAAGCAGACGCTTGTCCCTTACCGTATCCGGCACGTCACCGGCAACGATCTTCTCTGCCAGGCCTTCGGCGATGGCGGTCTTGCCGACACCCGGCTCGCCGATCAGGCATGGATTGTTCTTGGTTCTTCGGGAGAGGATCTGGATTACACGCGAAATCTCGTCGTCCCGTCCGATGACCGGGTCCAGTTTCCCCTCTGCTGCATATTCCGTCAGGTCGCGGCTGTACTGGTCAATCAGCAGCTTTTCCTGCGAACGGCCGTGCGCATGCCGGTTTCTGGTGTTTTTGTCCACCTTGGCATCCTGCACATCCATGCCGATACCCACCAGGATATCCTGATAGATTTTCTGCAGGGAAACGCCGAGCGACGACAGCAGCTGTGCCGCCACACAGTCTCTCTCATGGATAATCGCGATCAGCAGATGTTCCGTGCCGATGGCGTTTGATTTGAAATTCTCCGCTTCATGACTGCTTCTGTCAATAACTTTGCGGCAGCGCGGCGTGTAGCGCGCCGGGTCCTGCACCTGCATGGCACCGGTCGCCATCAGCTGACTGATCATATTCATGATCGCTTCCTCGGTAACACCATTGTCGTTCAGAACCTGGCAGGCAAGTCCCTCCCTTTCCTGCAGAAGGCCTGCAAGCAGGTGTTCCGTACCGATATAGTTGTGATTCAGCTGCTGTGCGATTTCCCCGGCGTACTGCAGCGCATTGGCTGCCATCTGGGTGAATTTATACTGCATAAAGCTTCTCCAATCTTGCTGTTTATATGTGAAATGCTGCGAAGAGCCGCCTGCTCAGATCTGCAGTTCGATCTCCGGCAGGTTCTTGCGTACATAACGCGACCGTGCAGCCGCAATCTCCTGTTTCGTATATGTCTTCTGATCATTCTGAAACTCACAGTCATCCATGTGCAACATGGCGGCAAAAGCGCCAACCGGCACATCCGAATTCCAGAGCCCGGCATTATCGCCGGTCCTTGCACCGCTCAGGCAGGTCATAGCCTCGTTATAGCCGAGGCATCTTGCGTACTTCAGTATGCCATACCCTCTGCATATTCTGTTGGTCTCGCTCAGTTCCTGCTCTTCAAGCTGGCGGTTGCGTTCATTTTCCTCGCGCGACGCGATCATGGCCGTCAGCTGTTCCAGTGCGGACAATATCTCCCCTTCTGAAAGTCCCAGTGTCTTGCGGTTGCGTATTCTGAATATATCACCCAGGGCAAAGGTCTTCCCCTTGAAATGTTCATTCAGCAGAAAGCCCAGCTGTCCCAGCTCCCGTGTATATTTGGCTGTTTTCTGCTTCCTCTCCATATACGGCATATGCAGCATATAGGAAACAGACAGGCCGGTGCCTGTATAAACCGGATTCTCGGTCAGATAGCCGTATTTGCTGTTCCAGGCGTACGGAATCGTACGGTTCAGCTCATCGTCGATCATATTCGCCGTGTTGTAGGCCTCCAGCACCGTCTTGCCCGGCGTGGAAACCTGAATGCAGATATGTTCGCTGCCGCCGAGGATTATGCTGATGGATTCATCCGGCGTGACAAAAACCTGCACCGGACTGCCCTCTTCGATCATAAACGGCGGGATGATCAGTCTGGAGATCATACGTTCCTTCATCGTATCTGTATAATCACGCAGATCATAAAATTCCATCTGCAATGCGCTCAGCTTATCAGACTGCGCTATTGCCCGGGCCGCCGCCTGCACAAGCTCCTGCTTCTGCTGTGCATTCATCCTGTGTGCGAACGGATAGCCTGCCGCATTGCGAATCACGCACACCTGACCGCAGATCACCGTTCCGATATTGCAGGCTGGTTTCTCATACCATTTATCCATTGTCATTGCCTCCCCGGCCGGCTCTGATCAGGTCACGGATCCGTGCCGCCTCTTCGTATTCCTCACGGGATACCGCTCTCTTGAGCGCTGCCCGAAGTTCAGCCTCCGAAGAAGATTCATCGATCGTAATATTGATATTGGATGCATTGCCGTCGTCCCTGTGCACGAAATTATCCATCTCTTCCTGCATATGGGCCGAGTCAATCTCCACCGTCTCGCCGCTGAATGCCGGTTTCTTGCCGGTATGCGCGGCGCCGCCATGCACCTTGCGGAAATATCCATCTATCAGGAAATTAAAGGTTTTATAGCATTCCGGACAGCCGAAAAGTCCGTTTTTCAGGAACTCATTGTATGTCATACCGCAGCTCGGGCAGATGAGATTGGTCTTCTGCAGGTCTTCATCCGTAAGTTCATCTTCATCTTTGTCCAAGCCGAAAATGCCGGCCAGAAGATCAGCCAGAAATGAGTCTCCAAGCGGTTCCAGCGCCTTGTCCGTATGTTTGGCTGCACATTCCTTGCACAGATGCAGTTCCCGCCTGACGCCTCTGACAACCTCTGTATAGGTTATGACGGCTTCGTTCTTATGGCATTCATCACAGAGCATACTGCGTCCCTCCTTCTTGCAAATATTTACCCTTCATAATAGTCATAAATAGCATCGACAATATCATGAACCTCTTTGCGGTCAAAGCCTTTGCAGATGGCTTCTGCCAGTATCACCTGCAGGTCGCCGGCCAGCTGTTTCCGTGATTCTTCCTTGTTCACATCCACGTCCACAACAGCGCCGCGCCGTCTGTCGAGTTTGACGTATCCTTCTTCTCTGAGCAGTGAATACGCCTTGTTGACCGTATGCATATTCACACCGATATCTTCTGCGAGATGACGGACGGAAGGCAATGAGTCGCCGGAATTCAGCTGCGATGTCGCTATACCCACGATAATCTGATTCCTCAGCTGCATATAGATTGCTACATCGCTGTTAAAATCAATTTCTATAATCATCTGGATACCCCCTGTCCACTTAAATTGTATCTGTTATATATATTATATCACAGATGGAATGGTATTCAAGTGAAAGCCTGACGGTTATTTATGATATGGTTCATGATTCATGATCTTGTAACTCCTGTATATCTGTTCGAGGAGTATGACCCGCATCAGCTGATGCGGAAATGTAAGCTTTGAAAAGCTTATTTTCTCATCCGCTCTCTGCAGCACCTGATCGGACAGTCCCAGGGAACCGCCGATGATGAATGTCAGGTGACTCTGTCCTCTTATCCCGAGGTCTCTGATATGATCGGAAAGCTCCAGGGAATCATACATCTTTCCCTCAATGGCCATGGCAATCACATAGCTGCCGCCGCGGATATTCTTCAGGATGCGCTCACCCTCTTTCTCCCTGATCTGCCGGTTCACGGCTTCGGAAGCATTCTCCGGCGTCTTCTCATCCTGTACTTCTATTATATCAAGCCGGGCAAAACGCCCGATCCTTTTTTCATATTCATGGATTGCTTCGGTAAAAAAGCGTTCTTTGACTTTGCCTACTGCAATTATATCTATTCTCTGCATATTTTATCTGATTTTAAAAAAGGGCTGGCACACACCGTGCACCAGCCCCACGTAATCAATCAATAACGATCAATTCACGCTAAATTATTCAGCTGCCTTCTTAACGTAGCCCTCATATCTCTCTTTAGCGGTCTCTTCTGTCTTAGCATAGAGTGCCTCAGCAGTTTCTGGGAAACCTCTCTTAAGTGATGAGTAACGTGTCTCAGCCATGATGAACTCTCTGAACAGATCCCAGTTCGGAGCTTTCTTTGTATCAAGGATGAATGGATTCTTGCCTTCCTTCTTGAGGTCTGGGTTGAATCTCCAGCATGACCAGTAACCGCACTCAACGGCCTTCTTGATTCTGGTCTGAGCACCTGCCATGCCGCCCTTAATACCATGGTTGATACATGGAGCATAAGCGATGATGAGTGATGGACCATGATAAGCCTCAGCCTCACGGAGAGCCTTAACGAACTGGTTCATATCAGCACCCATAGCAACCTGTGCTACGTATACATAGCCATAGCTTGCAGCCATCATACCAAGGTCTTTCTTCTTGGTCTTCTTACCTGATGCAGCGAATTTAGCAACTGCACCTACAGGAGTAGACTTGGAAGCCTGGCCGCCTGTGTTGGAGTAAACCTCGGTATCCAGAACGAATACGTTGATATCTTCGTTGGAAGCGAGTACATGATCAAGTCCGCCGTAGCCGATATCATATGCCCAGCCATCACCACCGAAGATCC
>OMWM01000010.1 GCA_900314775.1 uncultured Eubacteriales bacterium
TTTTGAAAAAGCACCTGTAAGGGAGCTCTATTAAAGTTACCCTTTTATAGCCATGGGATAAAAAGATAAATTTCTGCTAATTTATACTTGACTTTTCATGGCTGGTCTCCCTTTTCATCATTATCCCGAGATGATTTTTTTCCCGCACGCTTTATAATGCCTGCCGAAATGATCACGACTGCCAGTACTCCGGCTGCCAGCAGAATATACGGGAGATATCTGCTGTATGGATCTGCCTGGGCTTCCTGCGCCTCACTCGCCATATCGGCCGTATATGGAATCCGCGTTCCACGTACCAGAAGCCGGTGCGTGTTGACGCCGTACGGTGTACAGGTGATGAGTGTCACGTAGTCCTGGCCGGGTACGATAGCCAGATCTTCTGTTTCGTCCGGCAGTACCGTTTTTATCTGATCAACCTGATATGCCAGCGTTTCATCCAGAACTTTAATATAAAATACATCGCCTGTCTCCAGCTGATCCAGATCGGTAAACAGTTTTGCCGACGGCAGTCCTCGATGAGCTGCCAGAACAGCATGTGTGCCTTCGCCGCCGATCGGAAGACTCGTGCCCTCACAATGTCCCACGCCGTTTTCCAGTGCCTCTTTGCCGAGTCCGTGATAGATGGCAAGATTCACATTGATTTTCGGAATGATGATCGACCCCATCACCTCGTCACCATTCGGATTCAGAAGCTGGTCGTATGGATGTGTGAGAATGTAATCTTCTTCCTGGCCGAATGCATCAACAATCTGGTTGACCGTGTGCTGCGCATTGTACGCCTGCGCATCGGCCTTGATCTGCGTGATTTCCGCATTGGTCAGCGTGTCCACCGAGTCGTTGTACTCCGTGATCAGATGCTGATTCCGATATCGGTTCCACAGATCGGATACTGTTGGATACAGGAGAAGTCCGGCACCTGCTGTAAATATCACCGCAATAATAATGGTGATCAGTATGCTGCCCGCGCTTCTTCTGCGGCGTATTGTTAATTCCTGATTTTGCATATCTGTGCAGGCTTACCTGTTGCTTCTCTTCCTTTTGATATATCCAGCGGTGAAAATAACCAGCACGCCGAGCATTACACCCGCTGCCGCACATAGAATTTCTTCCGCCAGACCTGGATTGCGGCCTGCTGCCTTTTTGACCTCTGCTGCTTCGCCGGCTTCTTCATTACTCACCCTGTGCCCGCGTACCAGAAGTCTTTGCGTATTGACGCCGTATGGCGTACAGGTCAGCAATGTGACATAGTCACTGCCTTTTTCAATGCCCAGATCAGACGTATTATCCGGTTCTACCGTTTTAATCTGATCCGTTTTATAAGTTACCGTCCTGCCCAGTACATGAACGGTGAAGATATCCCCTTCCTCAAGAAGGTTCAGATCTGTAAACATCTTCGCACTCGGGAGCCCCCGGTGTGCCGAGATCACCGCATGTGTACTTTCGCCGCCTACCGGAAGACTGCTTCCGAACAGATGGCCGGCGCCTTTCTGCAGGACCTCATCGGTTGTGTAGTGATACACCGGCAGCTTTACATCGATCGCCGGTATCTCAACATAGCCGATCACTCCATCGTTGTTGATATTCAGCAGGCTTTCATATTCCTGATCCTGAATGCCGTCGCGCTGTGCAAACGCATCCGGTACCTGACCTCCGAGCAGCGTCTTGTTATAGGCTTCTGCTTTTTCGAGCTCCTCTTCGAGCTGTTCTTCACCGGCATCTTCGACGGAGCTCTGATATTCTGTGATCAGATGGCTGTCCCGATTTCGGTTCCATGCATCACTGAACGTCGGATACATGAAAATCAGAAAACCGGCAATAAAAATCAGTGCAATAAGAATGATCCCTTTTCTGTTACTCATAAAGCCTGCGTATAATGCTTTTTCCCGTCGGCAGCGGCCTTGCGGCCGCCGCGTTCAGGAAACAATCAATTATTCAGTCCATGCTGGCCGGCTGGCTCAGCTGCGGACCTGGATGCTGTTATAATGATCAGACGGTTCTTCTGTTTCTCTTTCTGGCAACGATCATGAAGATTGCGATTACCATGAGTGCAGCGCCGCCGATTGTGAATACATAAGTACCGATACCGCCGGTTGAAGGAAGTCCGGTGATCTTCGTATTCTTAATCAGTGTTGTCTCGTCATCACCAGGATAAACAACTTTGGTGATTGTGCCGCCGTCATAGGTTGCAGTGTAGGCGCTGGTAGCTGTGCCATCAATGACTACGCTGTAGCTTGCCAGTGTGCCATCTGTATTGTATGTTGCGGAAATTTCAACCGTGTGCTGTGTGGAATCAAGTGAGTATCCTGTTGGTGCCTGAGTCTCAACAAGTGTGTATGTGCCTGCATCAAGGCCCCAGAAGCTGAGCTGACCATTATTATCAGATGTTGCAACACCTGTAGTTCCGCTCGTTGTCTTGCCAACCGGATTGCCCTGAGAATCATAGAGTGTAAACTGTGCTCCTGCGAGAGGGCTGGTTGTAGTTCCATCATCAGTGGTTGTCTCGCTGACCTTGGTTACTTCATGTGTCTTGTGACCGGTTGTGTCGTTGAGAGCTGCATCGATACCAAATGTATAGGTATGCGTCTTCTTCTCATCAGAATCTGTTGTTGTTGTCGGTGTATCCGAATATGTAAGCTTTACCGTATTCGGGTTGTCGCCCATGTTGATCTGTGCGTTCTCATTCAGAACAGCGCTGTAGGTAACAGATACGTCTCTGTTCGTCTCATCAGCAATGCTGAGAATGTATTCGGATGAAAAAGCAATGGTGATAACCTGACCGTTAACACTTACTGTGCAATTCGGTGATGTTACAGCTGCGTCGCCAACTTTTACAGTTACAGCAGATGCTTCCGGAGCGGTAAGACCAGCACTTAAAGTATCGGTAATGGTGTAGGTCGCATTTGTGTACTGTTCGCTGTAGGACGGGATTGTACCGGTAATCTCGAAAGCAACAGAATCGCCGATAGCAACATCATCGCCATGATTATTGCCGCTGCCGGAACCAACGATAGTCTTATCGACATCCGGTTTGTCATTTGACTTTGCGTAAGCAGTCTGACCATTCAGGTTCATATTGGAATTTGCACTTGCTGTGCCGCCGGTAAGGCTGCCATCATCTGCATAAGAAGCGCTGACAATAAGCGGATTGTAGATCTTTCCGCTGGTGCCGCCGGTTACCACAACGAGGTAGCTGCCGGCCGGAACAGATGCCTCATATGCTTTGTCGGTCGCGTTCCAGGTCATAGAGTAAGTGGTTGTCAGTTCACTTGTACGCTTTGAAAGTGTCTGAATTTCTTCATTGTTCGGTTTATCCGGTGTTGCCGGAATACCAGTCAGGACACTTTCCCATCCGGTAAGACCGCCGGACGTATATTTACCTTTTACAATCTGATAAGCCGTTACGGTTGCGCCTTCTTCGACATTTGTCACTTTGACGGTTGCCTTATCATCACTTGAAGGTGCTGCAAATGCTGCGATATTAAATGTGAGTACCATGCTCAATGCAACGAGCAATGTTAAGAATTTTTTAAATTTACGCATATTTTCTCCTCTTTCTTTTTCTGATTAAATTTTCAGTATGCAACAGGACCTTATCTCCCTCTGATATTCAGGGAAAATGGCCTTTTCTTTTTTTTTACAATTGAGACCTCCTTTCCCTGCGTTTTCTCAGATAGAAAATATATCCTGCTAACGCCGTCATCATCAGTGCCAGACCGGCTGTCTCGATCGGAGTACGGCCGATGCCGCCTGCATTCGGCAGTTCGTAGGTTTCATTATTAGTGATGAGGTAATATCCTTCATCACTTACACTGACAGTTTTGCCGTCCTGATCTGTCACTGTTACTGACAGATCATCGGATACGGTTATCTTCCACGGCTCCGTCGGCTGATAATAGCCGTCCTTTGCCTTTGTCTCATAGAGCAGGTAATTGCCGCTTTCCAGATCGGTCAGCGTCAGCAGTCCGCTCTCATCGGAAGTCGGCTGCGCAATCGCATCGCCAACCTGCTGCCAGTTCTCATCCGCCTTGTACAGGTTGAATTCAACACCGCCAAGAAGTACGCTGTTATCGCCGTTATCGCTTGCCTTCACCTTCTGCAGTGTGATCTGCGTTGTCGGCGGGGCGGTCTTTGTGTTCGTAACAGTGACTGTCTGAGCATTGGTGCCGCGATAATCGATCGGATGTTTCGATGCGTCATCGCCTGCCTCTGTCCACTTATCCAGCATCGGATGAACGGTATCACTTGTCCATTTAAAGCCTGCATCACCAACTGACTTGCTGGATCCATCACTGTACTTGATGGTTATCTCCTGCATCGTATAATCATAACCTGTATCAAGATCGACATTGTTTTTATCGGTAAGACCGAGAGATACATGCACGCTGCCTTTCCAATTTCCTTCGGTATCCTTTTCCAATGTGATGGTCTGATATACTTCCCCACCCTGCATCACATTTACCGTTATATCAGTGATATTCTGAAGGTCCTCGTCATCTGCGCCGCTCCATACTTTTTCAATGGTCAGCTCGGTGTCCTGCAGTGGAACCGGATCCGGATTGTCAATGGCTTTCGTACCCGGTGTGTCTATTTCCGAACCCGGTGTCGTTTTATCTACACTTGTGTAAGTCACATAAACATGATCCGGGTTGCTGCTGTCTGTATTGTCTTTATTCGTTTTCAGCATGTACGTGCCGTCTGATGCCTGCACAATTTCCGGATGCGCGGCACTTACGCTGGAATAATCCGTACGTCCTCCGAGAAGGTCTGCCGTCTGATCATAGGCGGTCTGATTCGGCCATACCCGGAAGCTGGCAGTGTAGGTGACGCCGTTTTCCAGTTCGAAATTCTCACCGAGACTCCATGTGAAATTGCCGTCACTGTCGATTGTCGCTGCCGGTGCATCATCCCATGTCGTACTGCTGCCGGAACTATCTGTTTTGGTATAGGTAACCTCACCGCTGTCGATGCCGTCACGGATATCAGCTGCCGTAAGAGCTGTAAGGGAATCATGAAGCGTCACATTCTTATAACTGAAGTTCTTTGTGATCTTCGCGGCAATTGCTTTCAGTGTGCGGCTCAATGTATCAGCATCCGCCGCATCGTAATAATAATCAGCGGCACTTTCTCCGGTGAAAGTTACAAGCTCCTGCATCTTGTCGGTATTATTGAATGTGCCGATTGCATATAAGGTTTTTCCTCCGCTTACCAGTTCCTGTGCGGTTACGGCACCGGCATGATAATTGAGATCCTCAAAAGTCTCCTCATAAATAACCTCGCTTAAATTTTCCAATTGGGTTATCGTGCAGTCTGTTTCACCGAGACCATTACCGTATACACCGCTTGTGTGTTCGAATCTTGTATCTGACATAGTCGGTTGATTTGCATAGTCAGGATAATTTGTAATGTGGTAATCCCAGTTATTCGTAACACCTGGCTTAACCGGAAACGAAAGAGGCATATCCTCATAGCGTCCATTTTTGGAATTTCTTACCGTCGGGTCGCCATCCGAAATAATAATCACATATGTCGGATAAGAACTGCGGTCTGCACCGAACGACACAGAATTTGCCTTGACCAAGGCATCTTCCCAGTTAGTAGAACTGTGTTCAGCATCTTTTTCTTTCGCCGCTGACAGACTATCCACTTTTGTTTCATATGCGGAACCGGATCCGAACTGTGTGTAAACCACTCCGTCCGCTGTCGCTGTCGTCGCGAACGTCACCAGAGATACGGCAACCGTATCCGGACTGCTGCTGTTCACACTCTGGAAGGCAGTACCGAGTTCTTTGAGTGCGTCCCTTGCCGCCTGGATTCTTGTCGTGCTGCCTGATGTTCTTTTCATACTGCCCGACAGATCCTGTACAACCACGATATTGTATTTCGAGGTTTCCGTTTCAACTTCTGTGTGGCCTGTTACGCTGAGATTGATATTATATGTACCATCCCCGTTATCTGTCAGGGTCTTGGAAACGGCCGGTCCATTGCTGTCATCGGAATCCGTCAGACTTGCCGCAGCCGCTGCGCCCTGTGCTGCATAAGTCACGGCAGCAGAGGTTTCCGTATCTGCCGTATCCGTTTCGCTCTCACTTTCGCTTTCCGACTCTGTCTGCTGCGTCTGCAGCACACCGTATACTGAAAAGCTATCGGCTTTAAATGCAACGCTGGATAAGTTTGCCGCATCATCTGCTTTTACATTCTCGGCCATCTCCGGTGTTTCCTTACCGCTGTCCTCTGCGAAATGAATGATCTGGCATCCGTCTTCATCTGCTTCTGCCTGCATCGGTGTGTCATAGGAAATTCTGACGCTGACGCTGCTCTCCGGTTCGATGGCATTGCCGTTTTCATCCTGGATCGTTATATCGTAGAAATGCGCTCCGGATATTCTGGCATCCGGGCTTTCCTTTTCCAGTTTGTCGGCAGTCTCCTTGTAGTACCGATCGTACTCACTGGTACCTTCCCGGATTTCTTCTGCCTTTAAAACAGTTCCCTCCGGAATACCTGCCTTCGCATCGTAGCTGACCGTCACGGTACAGCCGTCTGCGCCATCGGCTTTGAGGGTACCGCCTTTACTGATCGAAGCAGTCTCCGTTACTGTTTCTGTATCAGCAGTAGATTTATCCGCCGCATCCGTTGTCAGCGGATAAAAACTGCAGCAGAACATCGCGGCCGCCGCAGCGATAGCCAGCAGGTGACGTATGAAGTTGTTCTTTTTACGTATTGAAGATTTTTTCATGACAAATCCCCCTGCCTCAGTTAGATTAAATAGATAGCGATTGGATGTTTATACAGAACATTCCATCTTCTCTCTGCCTGACCGGTGAAAGCGCCGATCCGCGAAAGAAATGGATGGATAAATGATTGATTAAAAATAAATCAGTTATCGGTTAAAGGTTAGTGCCTTTCCGCAGTATCGTCAATTACCCGGATGATATGGCCGCGGGGGTGGTTCGGCAATGCGGATTCATGCGGCTTTTCTTTCCGGGCATACGTATCATGGTATCCGCGGCTGCAGGAGGGGTTGGGCTGCCTTATCCGGATGATAAGACAGGGGAAAAAGAGCCAGAAGACAGGGAAAAAAAAGAGCCAGGCTGCGGAAATCCGCACCTGACTCTTAATTAACAAAGAACTAATGCTCTTTGTTGAGGGGGGAGACTAGATAATTAATCTGCAGATCCTGCCTCGGCCGGCTGGATCTGCCTGCCTTGCTTTTCCCTGCATTCTGCAGTGCAAAACAGATTCTGTGCCGCCAGACTTAAAAAGCTGCCGGCTTCACTGACGAAGCTGTGTGACTGAAAACAGTCATTTCCTTCTGTCGAAATAAGATTAATCCCTTTGGCCTTTGCCGTCAACTACCCGCATGATATAATCATCGGATGGCGGGCGCAGGCACACCTGACATACCTTTTTCATGGCGCTGCAAAGGGGAGGTATCCTTCGTGTACCTTCCCGCTGCCGGGCGGATTCCGGACTTTCACCGGTCAGAACCGTGCGCCGCCGGGCGCGTCCGCTGAAAAAGGCGTGTGAAAAACCAAATGGTTTTCTCACACGCCCTTCTCCCCCGATATCAAAAAACAGGTATAGCGTTATTAATCTTTTGATGAATTATCTTTCCCCAGTGCATTCTCAATCGGTTCCAGACGGTTGCACCGATCAAGAATATCGAGGTAAATCATCAGTTCCTCTTTGGAACCTACATTCAGCTTGTGATAGATACTGCGGTTATGCTTGCGCACCGTGTTGATCGTGACATTCAGAAGTTCCGGGAGATCTGTGATCTCATATCCGTCCATATAGCAGAGCATGACCTTCTTCTCCATTGGAGTCAGATCGCGGATATGCGAGGTGAAGTCATCCATCATGCTGGAGAGCTCTTCCGGCAGCTCGTACTCCTCTTCCTTCTCTTCCGCCGCATCATCGTCAGAATTCATAACCTCCTGGTACTGCTGTTCTGCCATGACCAAAGTCTTCGCCTCTACAACCAGCGGCTCATCCGTCTCGGCATCATACGGGAAATCCGTGAGTCTGAACAGCTTCTCAATGCTGTCCGCATCACCCGGTACATTTACCGACGTAAGCCGGACCGGAACATGAATCTGTCTGTCGGTCTCCCCGACTGTCAATGTCCATGTCATGCTGAACCTTGTCTTCAGCTCAGCCTGCAGATCCGACGCCTTCCACGGACTGTCGTTATAGAGCGTGATCACATAGGTACCGCGCTCACAGTAATAGACATCCGGCCGTCCGTGCAGTCCCTTCATATAGTTGCCGATCGTACCCATCAGCAGCTGGAATTCTTCATTGCCGGCGGATGCTATCTCGAAATATGCCTTGCGGCTGATCGTGACAATTACCGCATCACATGTATTGCCGGCTTCGATATCGCCCTCCAGATGACGCTGCATGGTCAGTCTGTTGTACGTCTGCGTCGCCGAATGATAAACCCAGTTCTGGTTATCAATTGTCAGCAGTACGACAAAGATACCGACCGCTTCAAAGAACACACTGAACTGCTGTGTCGGCATCCAGATGTTCTGCACAAACGAAGGTGTGGAGCAGAAAATGATCAGGAAAACGATGGCATTTTTCTGTTCACGGCTGAGCCTGTGCCGGCTGCGGATTGCCACATAGGCAATAACAACGCAGTAAAACATGCCGCCCATCGGCACGGTCCATATGTAAGCAGGCCCCAGATGAAATACCAGATTCTCATCATAGCTGTACATATACTGTCTTATCTGCGGAATAATAATCGTAAGATAGGACAGGCATACGAGCGGCATCAGATACAGAATCCGCGCCGTCTTGCTCATCTTGTGCCGCATTCCGGTAAAGGAAATGAAGTACCAGGTGATCAGAGGGGCAAGAGTCTGATGAGCGGCCAGATAGATACCGTCAAATACTGACCGCAGCGGCAGCGGGAATCGTCCCGGTACATTATCCAGATACATACGCACGATGTTCAGGGTAATAATGGCCATCTGTACAATCTGAACGCCCAGAAACAATCTGCTGTTTCTGCGGCGCATATCCTTTCTGGTAAACAGGAATACATACGAAAGCAGGACAATAACCAACGCACATATACAATACGAAAAATTATAGCCTATAGTTTCCAACTGGTCCTCCTTCTATTATCTGATGATTCGTTCCTTTTCAAATTGTTTACATTATAGTTATTTATATCATGCATCGACTTTTTTTCAATGTGATTCGTGGTATCCCATGAATATGTTCAGCCAAAAGTGACCATATCCCAATAATAAGAAAAGGACAGCGGCCTGACAGATTTTTCTGTCAGGCCGCTGCCCACTATGTCATCAGTCCCTCATCGGACTGTCTGTATGATTCACTCCCCGTACTTATGAAATAAGGCGAGGTATTCCGATTCAACTTCTTCAAAAGGCCGGAAAGCATAGGACACGCTGATCTTCAGCGGCGGCAGCTCCGACTCTTCATGAAGAAGACAGGTCATATCCCAGGTAAGCATGTCATCGTCGATGGCTTTGACGCTTCGCGCCTCCTCAGCAGACAGAGGCGCCCCGAGATATTTCGTGTAAATGACATCCAGCAGTCTGTTCTCCGCTTCCCGGTATCCCCTGAGATGATTCTTGAGCGGACGCGGGACGTCGGACATATAGCATTCACTGGCGTCATGCAGCAGGCAGGCGAGAATCAGCCGCGGGGACATCCCGCGCGCCTCGGCCTCCCTGGCACAGTTAATGCAGTGCTGCCCCACCGAGAAAAAGGACTGTACGTGTCCGTTTCCCCGGCACAGCATGGGCAGCGCATGCGCGATATCTTCTATATGAATGTGTGCCGGATCCGGATTCAGCGGATCCAGACGGTCACCTGTAAATGTTGTTATCGTATCACTCATCTTGATCTGTCGGCGCTTACTCCGCTGTCTTCATGACCGTGGAGGTAAGCTGGCTGCCGTCGGAGTCGATGCAGATGGTATCGCCCTGGCTGAGCTCGCCGCTCAGGATCATGCGGGCTACCATGGTCTCGACATTTTTCTGAATGTACCGCTTCAGCGGTCTTGCGCCGTATACCGGATTGTAGCCGTGATCCGTGATGTACTGCTTTGCAGCGTCGGTCAGCGACAGCTTCAGCTCCTTATCCGCCAGTCTGCGGTTGAGGCGCTCTGTGATGATGTCGATGATGCCGCTGATATTTTCCTTCGTCAGCGGTTTGAACATGATGATCTCGTCAAGACGGTTCAGAAACTCCGGTCTGAAGTGTGCCCTGAGGTCATTCATGACTTCGTCGCTTGCCTGCTTGCTGATATTGCCCTGTTCGTCGATGCCATCCAGCAGATACTGGGAGCCGATATTCGAGGTCATGATCAGGATCGTATTCTTGAAATCCACGGTTCTGCCCTGTGAATCCGTGATACGGCCGTCATCGAGAACCTGCAGCAGGATGTTGAAGACATCCGGATGCGCCTTCTCGATCTCATCGAAGAGGATGACGGAATACGGTTTTCTTCTGACTGCTTCTGTCAGCTGGCCGCCTTCCTCGTAACCTACATATCCCGGAGGTGCTCCGATCAGACGGGACACGGAGAACTTCTCCATGTACTCACTCATATCGATACGCACCATGTTGTTCTCGTCATCGAAAAGACTCTCGGCGAGCGATTTCGCCAGTTCTGTCTTGCCGACACCGGTAGGGCCCAGGAACATGAAGGAACCGATCGGCCGGTTTTCATCCTGAATGCCGGCTTTCGAACGGATGATGGCATCCGTTACCTTCTGCACGGCCTCATCCTGCCCGATCACTCTCTTGTGGAGCTGCTGGTCAAGATGCAGCGTCTTGTTTCGTTCGCTCTCTGTCAGCTTGGCTACCGGGATACCGGTCCAGCGGGAAACGATTCTGGAAATCTCGTCTTCCGTCACACGTTCACGGAGAATGGAATTCTCGCGGCCGTGGATCTTCGCTTCCTGTTCCTCAAGCTGTTTCTTCAGCTGCGGCAGACGGCCGTACTGCAGCTCGGCTGCCTTGTTGAGATCGTAATTGCGCTGTGCGGTTTCGATCTGCTTGTTCAGATCCTCGATCTGCGAACGGAGGTTCTGTACCTGCTCAACCTCCTTCTTCTCCGCATCCCATTTGGCCTTGCCTTCCTGGAACTCATCCTGCAGCTGGGCGATTTCCTTCTGAATTGTCGCGAGACGCTCCTGACTCAGCTTGTCGTCTTCTTTCTTGAGCGCGGCTTCCTCGATCTGCAGCTGCATGATCTTACGGGAAACCTCATCCAGCTCAGTCGGCATCGACTGCAGCTCGGTCTTGATCATCGCGCAGGCTTCATCGACAAGGTCGATCGCCTTATCCGGCAGGAATCTGTCGGTAATATATCTATGAGAAAGAGTCGCCGCTGCTACCAGCGCCGAATCGGTAATCTTCACGCCGTGGAAAACTTCATACCGTTCCTTCAGGCCACGCAGGATCGCAATCGTATCCTCGACGGTCGGCTCGTCAATCATGACAGGCTGGAAACGGCGCTCCAGGGCTTTATCCTTCTCGATGTACTCTCTGTACTCATCCAGTGTCGTCGCACCGATACAGTGCAGCTCGCCTCTTGCCAGCATCGGCTTGAGCATGTTGCCCGCATCCATGGCGCCTTCGGTCTTGCCGGCGCCGACGATCAGATGCAGCTCATCGATGAAAAGAATAATCTGGCCTTCACTCTTCTTGACTTCGGCCAGCACGGCCTTGAGTCTCTCTTCAAATTCACCTCTGTATTTGGCACCCGCTACGAGGGAACCCATATCGAGGGAAAAGATCTTCTTGTCCTTCAGATCATCCGGCACATCGCCGCGGACAATACGCTGGGCCAGTCCTTCGACAACGGCGGTCTTGCCGACACCCGGCTCACCGATCAGAACCGGATTGTTCTTCGTCTTACGGGAGAGGATCCGGATAATATTACGGATCTCATCGTCACGGCCGATAACCGGGTCGAGCTTCTGCTCGCGGGCTTTCTGCACAAGGTCCTCGCCGTATCGGGCAAGGCTGTCATAGGTCTCTTCCGGATTATCGGAGGTAACACGCTGATTTCCTCTGACAGTGGAAAGTGCCTGGAGGAACTTCTCCTTCGTGATATCGAAATTCCTGAACAGCTGCTTGATATTGCTGTTCGCCGTCGCAATCAGTGCCAGGAAAAGATGCTCGACGGAAACATATTCGTCATCCATCGCTTTCGCCTCATCCTCGGCGCGCATAAGGGTCCTGTTCAGGTCGTCGCCAAGATATACCTGGCCGCCCTGTACCTTGACCAGCTTCTCAACCAGCTTCTGTGCCTGCACCTTGACGCCTTCGGTATTGACATTCATCTTGTCGAGAAGACGTGCGATCAGGCTCTCATCCTGCTGAAGCAGGGCGAGGAGCAGATGCTCCTGCACAATCGTCTGGTTGCCGTACTGATAGGCAAGCTTCTCACAATCCTGCACTGCCTGCAGTGACTTCTGCGTATATTTGTTTAAATTCATAACCACCCCTCCTTATCAATGGGCTATGAACGGAATGTTCATGTTGTTTTTACTGTTCTACTTGTTGTATAACAGATTCACTGTAATTAATATATCACCTGTTATTAGCACTGTCAATAGCCGAGTGCTAATTTTTTAAAAAATTTTTTGTCCGGATAAAGTATATGCAGGCTGATATAATATAGGAAAAAGGCCGGCGCGGGGTTTCCCGGACCGGCAGAATCTGAAAAAGGAGTCAATATGCTCACACGTGATAATTTTGAAGACAGTCTGCGGCAGCCGCTCGCATTCTGGGAAAATAAAACCGCAGATCAGGTCTGTGCGCTTGCCGGTCCCGAGGCCGCCCGCATGGTCGGCTTCGACCAGCACAACCCGCACCACTGCTATGATCTTTGGCTGCACACACTGCACACCATAGACGCGCTCCCGCCTGATGCGCCGTCCCTGCTGCGCACGGCCGCTTTTTTTCATGATATCGGCAAGCCGGAGGCAGCAGCCTGGAAAAGCGGCCGCCTCGTATATTACGATCACGAAGATTTTTCCTGCAGGCTGGCCGGGCCTGCCCTCCGCGCGCTCGGCTATACGCCGGACCAGCGGCGCGAAATACTGTTTTACATACGGCACCATCACGCCTTTATTTCCTGGGTGCTGCCGTCGGAACCGTATAACCGCCGCAACCCCTATCTGGTGGAAATCACGCCGGATCACGTGCGCGCGCTGATACAGAAAGAAATGCGGCAGGATGATTTTCCGGCGGACACAGACCCGCGCACCGTCTGGATGCAGCTTCTGGCACTGTGCCGGGCCGACGCCATGGCGCAGGCCGAATCCGGCATGCTGGGCGGCCGCCCGATCGAGACGCGCCGTCACAAGGTCATGAAGGTCGACCGGATCCGTGAGATGGCCGGCAGCCTTGATTTTGCGCAGCTGCCTGGTCAGACTGCCACGGATCCCGTAAACAGCAGCGACAGCACCGCATAGATCACCGGCTGGTGCAGCAGGTAGAAAATCAGCGAATGCCGCCCGATAAATTTCCGAAACGGCTGATCGCATTTCGCCAGGCCGCGCATCCGGCTGCCTTCACGCACCATCTGGCACAGATAGAACCCGGCCGCGAACAGGAAAATCCACGGCAGGAGCGGAAAATAATCTGTCGAGTAAAAGCCGTCAAACGGAAAGCCGAAAAATGCCGTCAGATAATTGCGGTAGAGCTGCGGCGGCAGCTGCAGCGTATGCGCCCCGAACCCGATCCTGCCGCTGCCGATACTGCGCAGCCCGATAAAGAGCAGGAGGTTCAGAATCACCCCGAGCCACGCCGGAAACTTCTCCATCGGCCGGCGCAGAATGGTCAGGATTATCATGCAGGCGCCGATCAGCGTCAGCACGCCGAAGATGATGATGTCCTCCGGCAGACAGCGCGCCGTCAACGCGGTGATCGCGGCGCCGGCCAGCGAGACGATGATGCCACGCCGCAGGCCATGCGTGCCGAGCCGCAGGCAGAATCCCGACAGAAAAATAAACGTGATGCAGATGCTCTGCTGCCAGATATAGCCCGGCAGCCCGCTGTACCACGCCATCGGATGGCCGAATATATAATTTACATCCCACAGGGCATGATAGAAAAACATGCTGATAAAGGTCATTCCCCGCAGCGCATCCAGTTTTTCGTAGCGCAAATGCTGTATCCTCCCCCGCGGCGCCTCACGCCGCCTGATATATCCTGCTCCATTTTCCCGTCCGGTACTGGGCGTAGGAAATGATAAAGTTGATCGTCCATCCGATCGGCACCGCCACCCATACCATATGAATGCCGTAGAGCGGGGCAAAAATAAATGCCACCGCCACCCGCACGGACAGATTCGCCAGATTCGCAATCGTAAACATTTTCACGTCGCCGGCGCCGCGCAGCAGGCCGTCGACCGACATTTTAAAACCGATCATGCAGAAGAACCAGCCCATGAAACGGAGATACCCCTCCCCCGTCGCATACGCGGTCTCTGTGCCGGTGCTGCCGAGAAACAGGGAAATCAGGCCGTGATAGCCAAGTTCCAGTGCCAGGCAGATGATCACCGCGAAGAAAATCACAAGCCGGTTGGTCACATGATACCCCTGAACGACGCGGTCATTGCGGCCGGCGCCGATATTCTGCGCCGTATAAGAAGAAAGCGCCGTCCCCAGACTCTGCATCGGCACCACGCAGATGCTCTCGATCCGCATGGCCGCAGAAAAGCCGGCGAGCGCCTCGGAGCCGAACCGGTTCACAACCGACTGCACGAGCATCATGCCGATCGACACCGTCGACATCTGCAGAATCGACGGCAGCGCGATTTTCGTGATATCCCCGAGCTCCGCACGGCTGAAAAACCGCATTTTCGTCTCCGCATCGTCGTGCATGCCTTTAATAGTATGCACAAAGACGGCAAATGACAGGACCGCCGAAATGCCCTGCGCAATCAGCGTCGCCCAGGCCGCGCCCGCAACGCCGAAAGACCAGTGCGCCACGAACAGAAGGTCCAGCACGATGTTCAGCAGCGAGGAAAAAATAAGAAAAATCAGCGGCTCACGCGAATGGCCGAGCCCGTTGAACATCGAGGACAGCACGTTGTACATGAACATAAACGGCAGCCCGAGAAAATAAATCCCCAGATATTCCGCCGCCATATCGAGCACATCATCCGGCGTCTGCAGCCAGATCATGATGCGCCGGCTGCACAGCAGGCCGAACAGCCCCAGAATGCAGCTCATGACCAGAAAGCCGATCATCGCCGTCGACGCGGCCGTCTTCATCTGGCCGTACCGCCGCTCGCCAAAATGCCGGCTGACGACAACGGAAGCGCCGATTCCGCCGCCGGCGGCGATCATGATGAACACGTTGGTCAGTGCATAGGAAGCACCGACCGCGCCCAGCGCCTTTTCGCTGACGAACCGCCCGACAACGGCTGAATCGACCATCGTATAAAACTGCTGAAACAGGCTGCCGATGATAATCGGCGTGACAAAGGCTGTCAGCGCCGTAAACGGCCTGCCTGTAATCAGGTAATCTTTATCTTTCATTCATCCTTCAGCCTTCCCGCCCGGACGTTCGGCATCAGGAAATTATCCCAGGCGTAGCGCCAGATCGCCTCCGAGCCGGCCGCCGTCGAGGCATTGCGGCCCAGAACCTGGCTGAGGCAGATATCGTTTTCGACCCAGGAACGCGCGTGCGCGGCGTTGTTCAGCATCATCGGCTGAATATTGTCCAGGGTCTTGGCAAAACGCGCCTCCGGCGTCTCATTTTCGTTGAATTCATCCCAGATCGCGCGGAATTCTCTCCCCTGATCCTCCGGCAGCATGCCGAAAAGCCGGTCCGCCGCCGCGGTCTCCCGCGCCGTCTGCGTCTTCTTGCCTTCCTCATCGTAGGCATAGGTGTCGCCGGCGTAGATTTCGATCAGGTCGTGTATCGCCAGCATGATCATCGTATGGCCGATGTCAATCTTGTCGTTGGCGTACTCGCGCATCAGGTAGGCCATGACAACCATGTGCCATGCGTGCTCGGCATCATTTTCCATACGGCTCTCATCAGAAAGGTAAGTGTGCCGCTCGATCTTCTTCTCCTTGTCGATCTCCAGCGCGAAGGCGAACTGCTTCGCCAGCCTTTCCTGATCCACATCCGGCATGAAAATATGGCGGATGCTGTCGTAGTGCAGGAAAATGCCCTGCCTGCCGAGCTCCGCGATCTCTTCCGGCGAGGCAATCCTGAAATCGGTCGTCTCCGATGTCTGCAGCCGGATGTCTTTCTCGTCAAAATCCATCTCAAAACGATACACATCGACGAAGTAATTGTCGCCTTCACCCGGATTTTCGCGGTGATAGGTGAAAATAAAGCCACCGCGGGCGTTCTGCACGTCGAGTCCGGTCTCCTCCATGATCTCACGGCGGATCGCCTCACGCGAAGTCTCGCCGGCGCGCACGCCGCCGCCGGAGACCTCCCACCATCCAGGCGCCCATGCCTTGTCCATCTTCCGGCGCGTGATCAGATAGCGGCCGTCCGGCCGCATGACGGCGCCGATGACGGTGAGATGGTACTCGTCATCCTTAAGGCACCAGTCGTTGCGCTTCATGGTGCGGCCCGTTTTCTTTTTGTTTTTGTCGTAAATATCCCAGTATTCCATTTCTCTGTTCCTTCTATATATAATGTAATCTCACATGGCCCACACATCGCGGTCCGTGGTGCTCACACTGATGACGCCTGCTTCCAGCAGCGCCATCACATCGCTCTTCTCCGAAACCAGCCCGCCGGCGATCACCGGCCGCTGCACGCTGCTGCATATCCGGCGGATCACCTTCGGCATCATGGCCGGTAGCACTTCAATGACATCCGGCATGGCCTGCGATACCAGCTTGTCCAGATTCTCGTAGGCACGGGAATCGAGCAGAAAACAGCGCAGCACGGTAAACAGGCCGAGCTCGCGCGCCCGCTTGATCAGAACAGGCCTTGTCGAAATGATGCCATCCGCTTTCGTGTAGCGGCGGATAAAATCGACCGCGACCTCTTTCGGGGCAAGCCCGACGATCAGGTCCAGATGCACGAACGCCAGCTTGCCGGCCTCGTGAACCCGTTCCACGATGTCCGCGATGCTGCAGATGTCACCGTACAGGATGAAAATAATACGGCTGTCGCAGGTCAGACAATCCCGCAGGCCCTCTTCGTCCTTGACGGCCGCGGTCACCGGGTTGTCTTCAAGTATCTCATAAAAATTCCGCTGCATGGCTGCACCCCTTCCTGCTGCGCACTGAAGCGGCAGCCCTGTGTCCTGCTGTGCGGCGCGGAATTCACGCCCGCGGGATTTTCGCCCGCCTTGCGCCGCGCCGCATATATGTCGCGAAGCGCAAAAAATAGCAGAAGACACAGAAACCGTTCCGTTTCGCATCTTCTGCTATTATATATTAACTGTTTTTCCCGCGCAACCGCGCCGGCCGCCGGCCGGTGCGCAGAGGCGCAGAAGCTTTATTATGCAAGCTTTTCGACATTGCCCGCGGCCACGATATCCACGCCGGTGCCGGCCGCGTCTTTGAGAATCACATCTCCTATTTTTACCGGTGCCGGAACCGTCACACCCTTCAGTGCCGCAACACATTCGAAGATTTTGCTCTTCGGAATATCCGACTTCGTCTTCACATTGATCATCGGCGCCTGTCCGCCGGAAACGCGCACGGTCGTCGTCACGATCCTCGTCGGGTTGGTGACCTCTTTCCGGGCGTAAATATCACCCTTTTCACAGGTATTGCCGGTTACATCTACGATTTTGCCGCCGTCCAGCGTCACGGTAATGCCGCAGCCAAGAGGACAGCCGATGCAGGTAAGTTCTCTCTTTTCCATCTTCACGCCTCCTCAATCCTGATCGTGATCTTCTGCAGATCCGGATACTGACTGAGCTGTTTCCCGGTCAGAATCACCTGTTCCATCTCACCCGGTGCCATCACCTTGCGGCTGCGCCGGCTGATCTGCTGATCATCAAAATATACCGCAATCGCATGATTTTTATAGACATCGCCGACACGGAAACGGACAGTCAGCATATCGCCGATCTCCGACGGCCGTACGTAAGACGGCACCGTGTAGCGGACGCCGCCCTCCGCGCAAATGCGGACACGGCGTGCATTCTGGTCAAATGCACCCTGAATGTATTTTGCGGCATTGCGTCCCGCGGCTGCCGCTTCCTGAGAAACGAAATCGACGAGATCGTGCACGTGCAGCACGTTGCCGCAGGCGAAAATGCCGTCGACATTCGTCTCCAGGCCGTCATTGACGACCGGGCCGGAAGTGACCGGACTGAGCTCGACGCCGGCGCTGCGGCTGAGTTCATTTTCCGGAATCAGACCGACGGAAAGGAGCAGCGTATCGCAGGTGTAGCGCTCTTCGGTGCCGGGAATCGGTTTGCGGTCCGGGCCGACTTCAGCGATCGTAACCGCCTCGACACGGTTTTTGCCCTCGATATCCACCACGGTGTGGCTGAGTTTGAGCGGGATGCCGAAGTCATCGAGGCACTGCACGATATTTCTCTTGAGACCGCCGGAATACGGCATGAGCTCTGCTACCACCTTGACCTTGGCGCCTTCGAGCGTCATGCGGCGCGCCATGATCAGGCCGATATCGCCGGAGCCGAGAATCACAACTTCCTTGCCCGGCATCACGCCTTCCATGTTGACGAGGCGCTGCGCGGTGCCGGCGGAGTAGATGCCGGCCGGGCGATAGCCAGGAATGTTCAGCGCTCCGCGCGGACGTTCACGGCAGCCCATCGCGAGGATAATCGCCTTCGCCTGCAGCTGCTGCAGGCCGTCCTCACGGTTCATGACGGTCACAACCTTTTCCGGTGTGATGTCCATGACCATCGTATTCAGTTTATATTCGATGCCGCGTTCTTTTACCTGTTCGATAAAACGAGCGGCATATTCCGGGCCGGTGAGTTCTTCCTTGAAGGTGTGCAGGCCGAAACCATTGTGAATGCACTGGTTAAGGATACCGCCGAGGTTCTTGTCGCGCTCGAGGATCAGAATGCTTTCGATGCCGCTGTCCCGTGCGGAAACAGCCGCCGCGAGGCCTGCCGGGCCGCCGCCGATAATAATCAGATCATATGTCTTCATATTCACACCTCCTTGTTGATGCCAACCACGAGGTTGGATCCGATACCGTTCTTGCCGACTTCAAATACGCTCATCGGCACTTCGCGCTCCAGAATTTCCATGGTTCGCGGCGTGCAGAAGCCTGCCTGGCAGCGTCCCATGCCGGCGCGTGTCCGGCGCTTGACGCCGTCGAGCGACCGTGCGCCCAGCGGACGGTGGATCGCATCCATGATCTCGCCTTCCGTGATCATTTCACAGCGGCAGATGATGTTGCCGTAGGCCGGATTCCTGCGGATCAGCTCGTTTCTCTCTTCCAGAGAAAGGGAAGACGGGCGCAGAACCGCCTTGCGGATCGGGTTGAAATTGTCTTTGAGCGTCAGATGCAGGATGTCGCGGATGATCTGCGCGGCGCGGACGCCGATCGCCGGTGCCGAGGAAAGGCCCGGGGATTCGATGCCGGCGGCGTTGACAAAGCCCGGCGCATCCTGTGCCTGTGCGATGATGAAATCATCGCCGTCTTCGTGTGCGCGCAGGCCGGCGAAAGAGGTGATGACCTGGCGCAGCGGTACATTGCGGACGCTTCTGGCCGAAACGGTCTGCACCGCCTCGAGCCCTGCCGGCGTCGTGTTGACGGCTTCCTTGTCATCGACATCGACCGCTGTCGGACCGACGAGCAGGTTGCCGTGTACGGTCGGGGTTACGAGGACGCCCTTGCCCATGGCGGTCGGCAGCTGGAAAATCGTGCTGGATACATGTTTGCCCGCTGTCTTGTCGAGGAGAATGTATTCGCCCTTGCGCGCGGTGATATGCATCTTATGCGCGCTGACCATGTTGTTGAATTCATCGGCATAGACGCCGGCGGCGTTGACAACCGTCTTCGTCTCGATGGTCTCTTCCTGCTGCGTATCCCGGTGGTATACGGTGAGGCGCCATCCGTTTTCGCTCTTTTCGATGCTGCGCACCTGCGTATTCAGGCTGAACTGCGCGCCGTTCATCACGGCGTTTTCCGCAAAGCCCATGGTCAGCTCGAACGGGCAGACGATACCGCCGGTCGGGGCAAAGAGGCCGCAGGTCACATCGTCCGCCAGATTCGGCTCCTTTTCAAGGAGCGCCTCCCGGCTGAGAATCTGCGTCGGCACGCCGTTTGCGCGTCCGCGCTCTGCCAGCTTCTCAAGGCCGGCCGGATCCTGATCCTTCGTGCACACAACGATGGAGCCGTTTCTTTTAAACGGCACGTCCAGTTCCTGTGCAATCTGATCCATCATCCTGTTGCCTTTCACATTCATCTCTGCCTTCAGAGAGCCCGGCTCCGCGTCGAAACCGGCATGCACGATGGCGCTGTTCGCCTTGGAGGTGCCGCAGCAGACATCTTCCTCGCGTTCAACGACAAGAATGCGGGCCTGATATCTGGAAAGTTCCCTGGCAATGGCACTGCCTGTCACGCCGGCACCGATGATTACAGTATCAAACATCTCTACTACCCCTTCCTCTTATAAATGAACCGTCAGACAATAAAAAAAGCATGGCAAAAAGAACGGATCAGATCCGTCTGTTTACCATGCTCAAAATCTCCGGTATAAAATATTAATTTATCAGCAAGTTCATCTTAGCATTACGCCTGTTAAAATGCAAGCGCAATCTTCACCTGACCGCCGGCCTTTATTTAGCCCATTCAAAGCTGCTGACCGCCGGCTTTTACTTTGCCCATTCAAGGCTGCTGACCGCCGGCCTTTACTTTGCCCATTCAAAGCTGCTGACCGCCGTCTCAAATGCGCGGTCCGCCTCCTCGGAGCCGTCAAAATTCGACGCCTGTATCATGCACTGCCGCCCGTCACCGAGTATATAGTACTGCGTCGTCTCCTGGCCGTCGGACGTCGTGATCGTGAACCAGATATAAGGATCGCCGGCATTTGTGGTACCCTGTCCGCTATCCAGCTGCAGATCCTCGCCCTGCTCTTCCATGTTGTCTTCGATCTGCTTCTGCATGTCTTCCCTGAACTGGTCCGCCTGATCCGGCTTGTAATCACTGTCCTCCACCTCGACGGCAAAATTGTCGAAGGTGTCCTGCCCGTCGGTGCCGTCCTTTGCATACAGATAGATGGCATCGCTCGTCAGCAGACTCTGCGACCAGCCGTCAATCACCTCAAAGGAGCCGAAGTCCTTCGTATAGATGACGCCGCCGTCCACCGCTTCTGTCTCTTCCGCCTGCGCACCGGCGCCTTTGCTGCCGCAGCCCGCCGCGCAAAGGCACAGCGCCGTCAGCATACAAATCCATATCTTCTTCATTTTTCCGTATTCTCCTGCTGGTCGTATGTCTCCAGGAAACTGTGCTTCACGCCGTCCTTCTTGTAGGCGATGATCGTCTTCAGATTCACGTTCTCGACGCTTTTGAAAATGTTGCCCTCGACAAACGGATTGGTCTCTTTCAGTCCGCGGATCAAAAGCTTTGTCTCCATCCGCTTCGACACCGCCGTGCCGTCCTCCCGGCACGAGCTGCAGGTGTCGGTAAAATGACAGGCGCACTGGATAAAATGCAGCCTGTTATAGTCCCGCCAGCTCTTGATGTCGTCCTCGCGGATCAGATACATCGGCCGGATGAGCTCCATGCCCTCGAAATTGGTGCTGTGGAGCTTTGGCATCATCGTCTGCACCTGCGCGCCGTAGAGCATACCCATCAGAATCGTCTCGATCACGTCATCGTAATGATGGCCGAGCGCGATCTTGTTGCAGCCTCTCTTCTTCGCCTCGCTGTACAGGTAGCCGCGCCGCATGCGCGCGCACAGATAGCACGGCGATTTCTCGATCTGATCGACCGCGTCGAAAATATTTGTCTCGAAAATTTCAAGCGGCACCCCGCATATCTGCGCGTTGCGCTCGATGACGAGCCGGTTGAGCTCGTTGTAGCCCGGGTCCATGCAGAGAAATTTCACCTCAAACGGGAACTTGTTGTGGCGCCTGAGCTCCTGAAAAAGCTTCGCCATCAGGAAAGAGTCTTTGCCTCCCGACACGCAGACGGCGATCCGGTCGCCCGGCTGAATCAGCTCATAGGTGTTGATCGCTTTGGTAAAACGTGAAAAAAGGACTTTGTGATATCGTTTGTTCTTGCGGATGCTCTCCTCGATTTCCTCTGAACGGTCTTCCGTGTCCATATCCGCGATCAGCCACGCGCTGTAGCCGCCGTGAAGGCTCACGGCGTCATACCCCAGCGCCTGCAGGGCGCGCGTCATGCCGTAACTCAGATCTCCGTGCATACAGAAAAGAACGAGCTTCCTGTCACCGGAAAGCTCGCCTTTTTCTGCACGTTCGACGATATCCGGCATGCTGACCGCATGCGGCATCGTCCCGTAATTATAGGAAATCTCATCCCGCACATCCACCAGTGTATACGCCGCCTCCGGCAGGTCCGCCAGCTGCTCGATACTGATTTCGATTGGATTGTCCATATTGTTTCCTTATCAATTAAAACTTATCTGTCTCTTTGATCCACTTGTCATATTCCTCGTCGGTGCAGCTTACATAATGTGTGCCGTCGACGTGGTGGCTCGTGCCCTGATTGTAGTCGATACCCGAGGTCTTGTAATCGTACGTGAGCGCCTTTCTCTGCTTCTCGACAATCGGATTCGGTGCCGGAATCGCGGAAAGAAGGCTGCGCGTGTACGGATGAACCGGTTTCGTGAAGATCTCTTCCGTCGTACCTGTCTCAAGCAGGTGGCCGAGATGCAGTACGCCGATCCGGTCGGAAATGTACTTGACCATCGACAGATCGTGCGCGATAAACAGGTACGCACATCCCGTCTCATCCTGAATATCCTTCATCAGATTGACTACCTGCGCCTGAATGGAAACGTCCAGTGCGGAAATACACTCATCGGCGATAATCATCTTCGGGTCCATGACCAGTGCGCGGGCAATGCCGACACGCTGGCGCTGGCCGCCGGAAAACTGATGCGGATAACGGGTCGCATGCTCAGGGGAAAGGCCGACCTTCTCGAGGATCGCCTTGATCTTGTCTCCTCTCTCCTTCTCGGAAGAATAGGCGTGATGAATATCAAGGCCTTCGCCGATGATGTCGCCGATCTTCTTACGCGGATTCAGCGATGCCATCGGGTCCTGGAAAATCATCTGCATCTCCTGGCGCAGACGCTTTTCCGTATCCTTGCTCATACGGCCGCTGATGTCCATACCGTCAAAAGTGATCTTGCCGGCTGTCGGGTCGTAGAGACGGATAACGCTCCGGCCGATTGTCGACTTGCCGGAACCCGACTCGCCGACGAGGCCGTAGGTCTCGCCCGGATATATTTTAAAGGAAACGTCATCGACTGCCTTAACCGTGAAGGTCTTGCTTACCTTGAAATACTGTTTGAGATTCTGCACGTCAAGGAGCGGTTCTGCATCATAATTAATCATCGACTGATTCCGCCTCCTTCTTCATTCTTTCGATACGTGCCTTCAGCTCAGGCGGCATCTCCACCTTCGGGGCACGCGGATCAAGCAGCCATGTCGCTGCGTAGTGTGTATCCGTGATCTTGAACATCGGCGGATCCGCCTTCTCATCGACAACGAGTGCATAGCGGTTACGCGGCGCAAAAGCGTCGCCCGGCTTCTCATGCAGCAGGTTCGGAGGCGATCCCGGAATCGTGTAGAGACGGTCATCGTCCGTATCCAGGTCAGGCATTGCGGAAAGCAGGCCCCATGTGTACGGATGGCGCGGATCGTAGTAGATCTCATTGATCGTACCCTTCTCGACGATACGGCCGGCATACATGACATTGACATAATCCGCAACCTTGGCAACAACACCGAGGTCATGGGTGATGTAAATGACGGAAATGCCTCTCTCCTTCTGAATCCTGCGGATCAGCTCGATGATTCTCGCCTGAATCGTAACATCCAGCGCGGTCGTCGGCTCATCGCAGATCAGCAGATCCGGGTCGCAGGAAAGCGCAATCGCGATAACGACACGCTGACGCATACCGCCGGAGAGCTGATGCGGATAGTTCTTCATACGCTTCTCGGCATCTTCGATGCCGACTTCCTCCAGAAGCTTCTTCGCCTTGTTGTAGGCTTCTTCCTTCGGTGTATTGTAATGCCACATCATGCCTTCCATGATCTGCTTGCCGATCGGCATGGTCGGGTCAAGACTCGTCATAGGGTCCTGGAATACCATGGCAATGCGGCGGCCGTTGATATGGGAACGGATCCATTTCTTATCCTGCTTGAGGATATCGACGGTATCCGGTTCTCCTGTCTCAAGATGTTTATAGGAAAACCTGATCTTGCCGCTGTTGACAATCGCGTTCTTGGCGAGAATGCCCATGGCGGCTTTCATCGTAACCGATTTGCCGGAACCGGACTCACCTACGATCGCAACGGTCTCGCCCCGGTGCAGACGGATGTTCACACCGCGGATGGCGTGAACCGGTCCGGCCGAAGTCTTGAATGTAATATCCAGATCCTTGATATCCAGAATGATATCGCGGTCATCCTCCGGTTCGGTCTCTTCACTGACCACTGCAGCCTTGGCTTCTTCTGCCGCCGGTGTCTCTTCTATCTTCTTCTCTTCGTCAGACATTGTTCTCCTCCTCTCCGGATTACATTTCCTTGAGCGTCGGATCAAGTGCCTCACGGAGACCATCGGCAACAAGGTTGAAGCTGAGCATCAGCAGAGCCATGACGATGATCGGAGGAACGATCTCAAACGGATGGGTTGTAAAGCTGTTGAAACCATCGGAAATCAGGGAACCGAGGGAACACTGCGGTACAGGAATACCGAGACCTACGAAGCTGAGGAATGCCTCAGTGAAGATTGCGGTAGGAATCGAGAACATAACCTGTGTGATGATCGGTCCGATGATATTCGGAAGTACTTCGCTGAAAATGATGTGGAAATTGCTTGCGCCCAGCGTGCGGGAAGCAAGTACGAATTCCTGCTCTTTCAGTTTCAGCATCTCGGCACGCGCGATACGGCTCATGCCGATCCACTCGGTCAGCATCAGGGCGAAAATGATGGTGCCCATGCCAGGCTCGAGGATGAGCAGAAGCAGGGTAACGATAACCAGACGCGGAATACCGTTCGCCACTTCCAGAATTCGCTGCATGACCATATCGACCTTGCCGCCGAAATAACCGGAGATCAGGCCGTAGCTCATGCCGACGATCATATCAATCAGCGTTGCGGCAACGGCGATGATCAGCGATACACGCGCGCCCTGCCAGGTACGCGTCCAGATATCACGGCCGAAATTATCGCTGCCGAACCAGTAATAGACATCGTCCAGATTCTGCTCTTCGTAATTGTTGACCTTCTTGTAGCCCGTCGAGGTCTTGATGCTCTCGGATCCATCGAAGATACCCAGATCTTCAAGGCCAGGAATTCTCGGTGCCAGGTTCTTCTGCGTCAGGTTCTGTTCTGAATAAGAGTAGTCATTCATGCCGGGACCGACAACCGCGAAGAACGTGATCAGCAGAATGAAGATGACGCCGACAACGGCGCTCTTCTTATTAAAGAAACGTTTGCGGACATCCTTCCAGAAACTCTGCGCCGCAAAGTTCTCATCAATGGTAATTCCGGTATTGTCTTTGAGGACGAAATCAGAATCAACAGGGACGTACGCCGGCGCTGCCGCCGCGGCCGCTGCAGGCTGTGCCTGCGCTTTTTTCTTAGCCATAATCAGTCACCCCTCTTTGCAAGTCTGATTCGCGGATCGATAATACCATACAGGATATCCACAATCAGCATGATGATAATATACATTGCCGAATAGATAAAGCTCAGGGCAATGACAACATTGTAGTCATTGGACTGGATCGCGTTGACCAGAAGACTGCCGACGCCCGGGATCGCGAAGATCTTCTCGACAACCAGGGAACCGGTCATCAGGTCGACGATCAGCGGTGCCAGAACCGTGACAATCGGAATCAGCGCATTTCTGAGCGCATGTCCGAAGATCAGCTTGCCGGAGGAGAGACCCTTGCTCTCTGCCAGCAGCATGTACTCACTGCCCAGAACCTCCAGCATCTCGCTTCGCGTGAAACGTGCGATCGATGCCATGGTAAACATGGACAGCGATATACTCGGCAGGACACTCGACTTCACCGCCTGCGCCTGCGAGTACAGCATCGGGAACCATCCGAGACGGAATCCGAAGTAGTAGCTCAGAAGAAGTGCGAATACATAAGAAGGAACTGAAACACCGATAACGGAGATAATCGTGCAGATCGTATCGAGCACGGTATCATGCCAGATCGCGGCAACCAGGCCGAGGATCAGGCCGATAACGGCGCCGATCGCAACTGCCGCGAGACCGATGCCGATGGAAATCGGCAGTCTCGTCGCTACCAGCGTGGAAATCGGTGTGTTCTTGGAGATATTGTAGCTGACGCCCATATCTCCGCGGAAAAGATTGAATACATACCGGAAGAACTGAATGATTACCGGCTGATCGAGACCGTACTTCGCATACAGCGCCGCTCTCTGGTCATCGTTCAGCTTCTCATCGTTGAACGGTGAACCGGGCATCAGTTTCATCAGGATAAACAGAATGAGAATGATAACCAGCAGTGTGAAAAGTGCGGTTACAATTCTCTTGAGAGTATACTTTTTCACGTTGCCTCCATGCTGCTGCCTGCCGGACACGCCTGAACGCTCCCGGAATACAGGCCGGGGAAGGTTTTCTTATAACCAACATATCGCTTATATTATTGCAGACTGCTGTCCTGCTTCTGCGTTCCGCCTTCGGAATTCCGCACAGGTCTGCATATCATCTCACGCGCATTGAAAGTGTTCTGCAATAATATAAGCGGTATGTAAAATGTTATTCCCCTGTTTTAATAAGATGCCCCTTCCCGCACCCGGTATCGGCCGGATGCGGGCGGGCATGAAATACTTGTAATAAATACTGACTGGTCAGAAATTACTCTGACTTGACTGCATCCTTATATACACGGTTGAGTGCTACCGGATGGAACTCGATTCCTGTAACCTTGGAAGAGATCATCTCAGCATTGCTCTGTGTATAGATCGGGAAGATAACAGCATCATCCATGACGAGCTGTTCAGCTTCATAGAGCTTGTCCCAGCGTCCCTGTGCATCCATTGCAAGATCGCCTGTCGTGCACTCTTCAATGATTGCATCATAATCCGCATTGCTCCATAAACCGTAGTTGTTGGAGTTGTCTGTTACCCACATACCGAGGTATGTCATAGGGTCTGCATAGTCAGGACCCCATCTGGTAAGAGCAAGCTCGAAGTTGCCGTCCTGCATATCCTGAACTCTCTGCTTCTTCGGCTCAACAGTGATGTTGATCGTAAGACCCTCGAGAGTTGTCTGCCACTGCTCCTGAAGAACCTGAGCAACCTTCTGCGGTGCATCATCGGAATCGACGATCATGTCGAGCTCGATGGAATCTTCGCCGAGTTCTTCAAGACCCTTCTGCCAGTAATCCTTGGCTTTGTCTTCATCAAATGCGCAGACATCGGAGAACTTCTCCTGATCAGCTGAGAAATCGGAGCCGTCCGGACCGGTTGCGAACTGAGGCGGTACAGCGGTGTAAGTCGGAACAGAGCCGTCCTTGAGAACGCTGTCAGTTACGTCTTCACGGTTGATGGCCATCTGAAGAGCCATACGGATGTTGAGGTTCTGAAGTTCAGAAACCTTGTCGATGTTCGGGCTGACATACCAGAGATAGCCGGCACCGATTGACTGGAATTCAGGATCATCCTTGACCTGATCAACCTGCTCGCCGTTAACGAGTGTGGTATCGAGGTCGCCGCTCTGATAGCTCATGAGAGCCTGCTGTGAATCCTGGATAACCTGATACTGAAGTCCTGAAAGCTGAATTCTGTCAGCATCCCAGTAATCTGCATTCTTGGTGAGATGGAATGCGGTTGCTGCCGGCTGATAGTCATCCAGTACAAAGGCACCATTGGAAAGTGTGGTGTCAGGGCTTGTCGCGAACTGATCGCCTACGGAGTTGAAGAACTCCTCATTAATAGGGTAGAATGTCGGGAAGTACATCAGGGACAGGAAATAGCTGACCGGTGCTTCCAGCTGAACTTCAAGAGTCTTGTCGTCAACAGCGGTTACGCCGAGTTCGCTCTTGTCCATCTCTCCGGCAATAATAGCTGCTGCATTCTTAACCTGACCGATATCGCTGAGCATGTAAGCATACTCGGAAGCGACATCCGGATCAACGGCTCTCTGCCATCCGAATACGAAATCGGATGCGGTTACAGGATCGCCATTGCTCCAGTTGGCATCACGGAGATGGAATGTGTAGGTAAGACCGTCATCAGACACATCGTAGCTTTCTGCGATTGCCGGTACAGGAGCACCGTCCGCATCCATCTGCATAAGTCCGTCCGTGTAGTCCGCGATGACCTCAAAAGAGGTACCATCCGTAGCCTGCTGCGGGTCGAGAGACTCTACAGGAGTCTCCAGCATAACGTTCAGATCTTCGCTGGAAGCTGCTGCAGAACCACCGGCTGCCTCTGTCTCACCTGTAGAAGCAGTTGATGATGAACCGCCGCCGCAGGCAGCGAGGCCGATTGTCATAGCTGCGCAAAGAGCAACAGCCAGACCGGCTTTCATCTTTTTCATAATATTATCCCTCCTCACAAGATAAATACTTATTGAAAATTTTACCACACCGGCTACATGAATGCAAGCAAATGCAATTCGGCAAAATGAATTTTGAACCTTTCCATCCTGCAAAAAAAGGGCATCGGGAAAATGTTTCCCGATGCCCCGGCTCATGCGGTTTTCACGGCTTTCAGTCGGCTTCCGCGCCGGCAATGCGGCGTGCCACGTAGACACCGCTTGCAGAAGCGTGTGAAAGAGAATGCGTGACACCGCTTCCGTCGCCGATTACATAGAGACCTTTGTGCATCGTCTCGAGGTGATTGTCAATTTTTACTTCCATATTATAGAATTTGACCTCGACGCCGTACAGCAGCGTATCGCTGTTTGCCGTTCCCGGTGCAATTTTATCGAGTGCGTAAATCATCTCGATAATGCCGTCCAGAATACGTTTCGGCAGCACAAGGCTGAGGTCGCCCGGCGTCGCCGAAAGGGTCGGCACGACGAGGCCTTCCCGGATTCTCTTCTCCGTGCTCCGGCGGCCGCGGATCAGATCGCCGAAACGCTGCACCATGACGCCGCCGCCCAGCATGTTGGACAGGCGGGCGATGCTCTCACCGTAGCCGTTGCTGTCGCTGAACGGCTCGGAGAAATGTTTGGCAACCAGCAGTGCGAAGTTCGTGTTCTCGGTCTGCAGCTCCGGGTTCTCGTAGCTGTGTCCGTTGACGGTGATAATGCCGTTCGTGTTCTCGGTTACGACGGCGCCGCGCGGATTCATGCAGAATGTACGCACCAGATCCTCGTAATTATTTGTCCGGTACACGATCTTGCCTTCATACAGCTCGTCCGTGATGTCCTTGAAGACAACCGCCGGCAGCTCGACGCGCACGCCGATATCCACGCGGTTTGAGCTGGTCGGGATCTCCAGGTCACGGCAGACATCCTCCATCCAGCTGCTGCCGCTCCGGCCTACGGAGACGATGCACTGGCTGCAGTGCGCCTCTCCTTCTTTCTTCGTAAATACGGTGAATCCGCCGTTTTCGTCCTTTTTCACGGTCTCGACCGGCGTGTCGAAATAAAACTCGACTTTGTCCTTCAGCTCATCATAGAGATGGCCGAGGACGATATAGTTGATGTCCGTGCCGAGATGGCGGACCGACGCGTCGAGCAGATGCAGGCCGTTCTGGATGCAGATGCGCTTGAAACGTGTGTCGGCCGTGGAATACAGCTTCGTGCCCGCGCCGCCGTGCTCCAGATTGATCTGGTCTACGTAGTTCATCAGATCCATGGCCTTCTTCTTGCCGATGTACTCATAAAGCGTACCGCCGAAATCGTTGGTGATATTGTACTTGCCATCGGAAAATGCACCCGCGCCGCCGAAACCGCTCATGATCGCGCAGGTCTTGCAGTTAATGCATTCCTTGATCTTATCTCCGTCGATCGGACACCTGCGCTGCGTCAGCGTATGGCCTTTCTCGTAGACAGCCACCTTCAGGTCAGGGGCCAGTTTCATCAGTTCGTATGCCGAATATATGCCTCCAGGGCCGGCACCTACAATGATTACGTCATAATTTTTCATATGTGCTGCTCCTTCTTTTATTTTTCCGCCTTCAGGTCTGCCAGCATGGATGCTGTAAAACCCGGCTTCCATTCATGTTCTTCGTACTGACGGTTGAGCCAGTCGAGCATCTTCAGCCGCCCGTCCTCGCTCATCTCGAAATCCTGCACCGTCTTGTATCTGTCCGCCGTATTTTCATAGGAGAAAGGTTCCGGCCAGACGCAGGCCTCCAGCACTGTCTTCGTCTCTCCGCTCTCATCTTCCCGTTCGGTTTTGACCGCGCGGTAGCGCATGCCATGATAGCTGCCTGTGAAAGGCTGACCGTAAGTGTAAAAGCCGTAGGACAGTATATCGTCTCCTGTTATCAATTAATCATCTCCCGAATGCGGCTTCCTGTTTCATTGCCGTAAAAATATGGTATAATATCTCTGTGCAGATGACCGGTACCTGATCACAGCCGCATGGCGGAGAGTTCTTTCCTACCACTTTGCTTTCCGCAGACAGCTGTGATATGAAAGCACGGGTACAGGCCGTTTCCCGCATGCTACTGCATGCCGCACAGTTTTTCAGTTCAAGGCCGGCAGCACAAGGTTGATTGCTTTCTTTCCTGTGCGCGGCCTTATTTTCATGCCTCACGCCGGATTCACATGCACCATGCAGTGCTTGACATCCGGAAATTCCTTTTCAATCCTGTGATGCACTTCTTCGGCGACCTGGTGCGCCTCGCGCAGGGTGATATCGCCGTCTTCCCGTATCTCCACGTCCACATAGACTCTGCTGCCGAATATTCTCGTCCGCAGGAGGTCAACGCCCAGCACGCCGTCCACCGAGAGAATTGCCTCGCGGATCCGGTCCTGCTGTTCCTGGCTGCAGGCCTGATCGACCATGCTGCCGACCGCCTTCCGGAAAATATCGACGGCTGCCTTGATAATGAAGACGCAGATCACCACGCTGGCGACCGGATCCATCACCTGATAGCCGAGTCTGGCGAAAAAGATGCCGACAAAACTGCCGATGGACGAGAGTGCGTCCGAACGGTGATGCCAGGCGTCCGCCATCAGCGCGTCGGACCCGATCCGCTTCGCGTTGATGCGCGTGTACCAGTACATGCCTTCTTTGACTATGATCGACAGCAGTGCCGCGTAGAGTGCCATCTGTCCCGGCACCGTCAGCGTATCATAGCTGCCCGCCGCAATCTCGCGGATGCCGGATACGCCGATGGCCGCACCGGTCACCGCCAGCATGAAGGCGAGAATGATCGATGCCACGCTCTCAAAGCGCTCATGTCCGTACGGATGCCCGCTGTCCGCCTTACGTCCGGCGATTCTGACGCCGATGATCACGATGATCGTGCTGAACACGTCCGATGCGGAGTGCACCGCATCCGAGATCATGGCCGCCGAATGCCCGATCAGACCGGCCGCAAACTTGACCGCCGCAAGCAGTATATTGATCGTGATGCTCACCGCGGACACGCGCATGGTCGTGCGCATGTAGTAATCGTCTCCTCCGTTGCCGCCGGTCTGGCCGTAGGAGATCTCTGTCTTGATATCTTTCTTTAATCTGCTCAATCAGAAAACTTCCTTCTCAAGCCGGAAAAAGCCCGGCAGGTACCGGTTCTGTCAGACTTTCTCCGTTTTATTTATCCGGCCGCCGCGCATGCCGGCGCCGGCCCTTTGCCGTCTTCATCGCTCCGGATGATGCGAAGCGGCCTGCAACGCCGTTCACATCTTCGCATCATCATAGACAATGTAGATCCGGCTGACCGTGTCCATGCAGGTGCACGGCCCGATATGCCGTCTGGCCGGCTGGCCGGTTCGCGGATGGCGGAAATGTCCGTCCCGCTCCGGGTCTGCCTGCCCGATGGCCTTTAATATATCCTCTGTGATCTGCGGCGGAAACATGACCTGATAATGGGCCGCATAGTAGCCCTTTACCGGAATCTGCGCGGCTCTCTCCAGATTTTCCGCATACTCGTGCAGCGGGCGGCTGAAGGAGAAAAATCCCCAGTAGCTGCAGCTCACCGAGTCGCCGGAAAAGGCGAGGCCGCTCTTCCGGTCCAGAATCACCATCGATCCCCGCGTATGCCCCGGCAGTGCGATCATCTCCAGCTCACGGCCGCCCAGATCCATGATCTGTTTGTCCTGCAGGAGCCGGAATTCGCCGATATGCATCGCCATATATTTCCGTTCATCGAAATCCGCCGGCCATACATCCGGCAGTCCCGCCTGCGCCCGGTCGCGCCTGAACTTGCTGACAATCAGCTGCTTCTGCACATCCTCATACGCGCGGTATACCGGAAAGTCCGCCGTATTCATGTACACGTACGGGAAATAAAATGCGCCCCCGTAGTGATCCGTATGGCCATGTGTCAGCAGCACATCCGTCGGCTTGTCCGTGATGAACCCGCATATCCGCCGGATATCCGCGAAACCGTAGCCGGCGTCGACAAGCGCCGCCCGGCTTTTGCCCTCGATCAGATAGCTGTACACACCGCCCGGCTCGCCGATCTGCCAGATGTCCTGTGCGATCTCCTGCGCCGTATAATATCCGTCTGTAACTGTCATATTCCGCTCAGAGCTCGATCTCTATTTTACGTCCGGAACGCCTGTAGCGCCGGAACTTCACGCCGGCCGAACTGAGCATGCGCTTGGAGGCGATCACCGATTCGGAATCCGGATATTTGTCATCGTCATAGATGATCTCGCAGATACCGCTCTGAATGATCGCTTTGGAGCATTCATTGCACGGAAACAGGGAAACATAGATCTTGCTCCCTTCCAGATTGCCGCCGCGGTAATTCAGAATCGCGTTCAGCTCGCTGTGCGTCACATAGAGATACTTCGTGTCGAGCGCATCGCCCTCGCGGGCCCACGGATACTCGTCATCCGAGCAGCCGCGCGGAAAGCCGTTGTAGCCGATCGAAAGGATCTTGTTATCCGGGCTCACGATGACGGATCCGACCTGGCTGTGCGGGTCCTTCGACCGCATGCCGGCCAGCTTGGCCACGCCCATGAAATATTCATCCCAGGTGATGTAGTCTTCCCTTTTGCCGCTCATCTATCCACATCTTCCTCGATCATATGAATCCGGCGCTGATGCCGGTCCACACCGGAAAACTCCGTATTCAGAAATGTCTCCACAATGCCTTCCGCCGCACCCGGTCCGAGTACACGGGCACCGAGGCCGAGGATGTTGGCATCGTTGTGCAGGCGGGCAAAGCGCGCCATGTATTCATCGGTGCAGTTGGCTGCGCGGATGCCCGGGAAACGGTTTGCCGCAATCGTGATGCCGATGCCGGTGCCGCAGACAAGAATGCCCTTGTCGCACTCGCCGGAAAGGATTGCACGTGCCACCTTCTTCGCATAAACAGGATAGTCCACGGATTCCTCCGAATCGGTGCCGAAATCCTTATACGCAATATGATTTCTGTCCAGATATTCCTTAACCGTCTTCATCAGCGGATAACCGCCGTGATCACAACCCAGTGCTAACATGGTTCTCCTTTCTGCAGTCAGTCCTGCACGCGGATGATCTGATGTCCGGCCGCCTTGATGAGGCGGTTCATGATCGCCGCACCCAGGCCCTGTCCGCTGAAACTCTCCGAATAGATCTTGCGGACACCGAGATCGTCCATCTCCCTGAGCACCGCATACAGGTTGGCGGCGATGCTCTCCTCATTGCTGCGCTGTCCGATGTTCATCACACATCCGGCATGGTAGCGGTCAATATTTTCCTGTGACGCGATAACCGCGCACTTTACGTTCTGTCCTTCGAGCTCGTCGGTCAATTCGTTGATCTTCGCCGCGACAGCATCCGCCGGTCCCTCGACGATCACGAGGTCGCCCTTCGGCGCATAATGCTTGTATTTCATGCCCGGCGCCTTCGGCCGCAGATTCGGGTCCTCCTTATCGGAAAGGATGGCCTTGTCGATCTCCACGCGGCCGACAACCTCCTCGAGCATCTTCTTCGTAATATAGCCCGGACGCAGAATCGTCGGCACCTCGCCCGTCAGATCCACAATCGTGGACTCGAGGCCGATGTCGACCTTGCCGCTGTCGATAATCATATCGATGCGTCCGCTCAGATCGCCCGCGACATGCTGCGCGGTCGTCGGGCTCGGACGGCCCGATGTGTTCGCGCTCGGCGCGGCGATGTACACACCCGAGCTGCGGATCAGCTCGTACGCTGTAGGATGGCTCGGCATCCGGATCGCGACGGTGTCCAGACCGCCCGTCGTCTGGCGCGGCACAATATCCGCCTTCGGCATGATCATGGTCAGCGGTCCCGGCCAGAAATGGTCCGCCAGTTTCCAGGCCATATCCGGTACATCCGAAGAAAGCACCTTCAGCGCATTCTTATCCGCGATATGCACAATCAGCGGATTGTCCGAAGGGCGGCCCTTGGCGGCATATATTTTCGCGGACGCCTCCGGGTTCAGCGCATCGCCGCCCAGCCCGTAAACCGTCTCGGTCGGGAAAGCGACGAGCCCGCCGGCCCGCAGGATCTGCCCGGCCTGCTGCATGACCGCAGCGTCGGGATGATCCGCATTATATTCTCTGATAATTGTCTCCATCTGTATCACTTCGGTCCGCGGCTTATTCAGCTACCTGCCATGCCGTATCCAGTGCGATCTTCATCATATCGGTGAAGGAATCGCGGATATCTTCCGGCGGCAGGAACTCGCCTGTGAAAATATGATCGGACACGGTCAGAATGCTGAGCGCCTTCTTGTGCTCATGCATCGCCAGTGCGTACAGACCTGCTGTCTCCATATCCACGCAGAGCATGCCCATATCGCGGAATTTCTTGTTGGCATCCGGGTCGGCGTTGATGAAGACATCCGTTGAAAATACGGAGCCGACTCTGTAATTGACGCCGATTTCCTTTGCCGCATTGATGGCCTTCTCCATCAGGTCATAATCCGCTGCCATGGAAAGTCTGCCCGGAAAATCGTACTGATCCGCGTAAGCGGAATTGGTGGATGCCGCCATCGCCACGACGACATCGCGCGGGTGCAGGTCATCTGCGAGCGCGCCGGTCGAGCCGACACGGATGATGGACTCCACGCCGAACTGATTGTAGAGCTCCCACGCATACAGATTGGCAGACGGAATACCCATGCCGCTGCCCATGACAGAGATCCTGCGTCCCTTATACGTGCCTGTGTATCCGAGCATGTTTCTTACCGTATTAAAGCATACCGGATTCTCCAGAAAATTCTCCGCGATGAATTTCGCGCGGAGCGGATCGCCCGGCATCAGCATAACCTTTGCTACATTGTCCTTCTCCGCCTGAATGCAGGCGGAAACTGATGTAATTACCATGATATATTTCCTCCGTTTCAGCCGGCAGAACGCGTCGCTGCCGGTTCCTGTCCTGATTTATTTAAAAAGTGCCGCGAGGCTTTCGGTGTACGGCGGACGGCAGATGCCCTTCTCCGTGATAATCGCTGTGATCAGACTGTGGTCGGTCACATCAAACGACGGATTGTAGCATTTTACCTCCGGCAGTGCCATCGGCTTCGCATAGAATTTCTCCTTGATCTCCTCCGGATCACGCAGCTCGATCTTGATATCGCCGCCGGTCTTGCAGTTCATGTCGATCGTGGAGGTCGGGCCGAGTACATAGAACGGGATGCCGTAATATTTGGCCAGAATCGCGACACCGCTGGTGCCGATCTTGTTGGCCGCATCGCCGTTTGCCGCCACGCGGTCGCAGCCGACCATGCACGCCTGCACCCATCCGTTCTTCATGACGATGCTCGCCATGTTGTCGCAGATCAACGTCACATCGACGCCGGCGCGGCTCAGCTCATAAGAGGTCAGGCGCGCGCCCTGCAGGAGCGGTCTCGTCTCGTCGGCGAAAACATGGATGTTCACGCCTTTTTCCTTCGCCAGAAACAGCGGTCCCTGGCCGGTGCCGTAGCGGGAAGTCGCCAGCGGACCTGCGTTGCAGTGCGTGAGGATGCCGTCGCCGTCGTGAATCAGGCTGAGGCCGTACTCGGAAATGGCACGGCACATCGCGATATCCTCCTGGTGAATCGCCAGGCACTCCTCCTCGAGCAGTGTCAGAATCTCCTGCACGGATTTTCCCTTGTTGTCCGTGACCACCTTCTCCATGCGGCCGAGCGCCCAGCTCAGGTTGACCGCCGTCGGGCGGGAAGAATTCAGGTAATCCTTCTCCTCACGGAAACGGCGCAGGAATTCGTCGTAATCCTCTGTGTCAAACTGCCGTGCAAGCACGTAAATGCAGTAGCCGGCGCAGATGCCGATCGCCGGCGCGCCGCGCACCTGCAGCAGATTGATGGCGTCCCACATCTCCTTGTCATTGGTGAGACTGATATATTTTACCTCGTTCGGCAGCAGCGTCTGATCGATAATGATGACCGCGCTCCTGTCCTCGCTGAGTTTTACATTGTCAATATGGGTTACCGCTTTGATATCGTGTTCCATCGGTCAGTCCTCATCTCTCTTTCCCGCATTTTTCGCGTAGAAGCCGCGCAGGCCGATCATCGTGTCGCACTCTTCCTTGCTGAGCAGGTGGCCGTTCAGATCCGGCAGCGCACCCAGCTGGTGCATCGTCAGATAAATCTTCGCGGTGTGCTCGAGTGTCTCCATGCGGTCAAACGCATTCCAGAGGTCTCCGCTCCAGGTGATGGCACCGTGGTTGGCCAGCAGAACCGCATTGTAATCCTTCACAAACGGTTTCAGGCTCTCCGGCACCGCGTCTGTGGAAAGCATCGCAAATTCCGTCACCGGGATCTGGCCGAAGCCGATGATCATCTCCGGCAGAAATGCCTCATCGAGAGCCTTGTTGCAGCAGGCAAAGGCGGTCGCCGTTACCGGATGCGCGTGGACAATGGCGTTCACGTCCGGACGGTTTTTATACACCATCAGATGCATCTTGATCTCAGAGGACGGGTAGCGGTCGGATTTGCCCAGCACATTGCCGTCCAGATCCGTCTTCACCATCATATCCGGCGTCATTCTGCCCTTGCTCACACCCGACGGTGTGATGAGAATCTCGTTCTCCCCGGTACGGACGGAAATATTGCCGTCGTTGCTTGCAACATAGCCTCTGTCATATAATAATTTACCGACTTTGCAGATCTCTTCTCGCTTGCTCACAGCATCATACCTCCTTGAGCTTCATATTCGGCCGGATGAACGCTTTGTACAGCGCCCGGATGGCCTTCTCAAAATATTTATCCTTCACACCGACGATGATGTTCAGCTCGCTGGAGCCCTGGTCGATCATCTTGACGTTGATGCCCTGATTGGCCAGCGCCGCAAATACACGCATCGCGGTGCCGTGTGCATCCTTCATGCCGCGTCCCACGATCGCAATCAGCGAGAGCGACGGCTCGAGATCAAGGATATCCGGCTGCACCGCACGGTGGATGCCGGAAATAACCTGCTGTTCCTTCTCGACAAAGTCTTCCTGGTTGACGAACACTGTCATCGTATCGATACCGGACGGCATGTGCTCTATCGAAAGGCCGTTGTCTTCAAATACGGAAAGGACCTTGCGGCAGAACCCGACCTCGTTGTTCATCATATCCTTCTCTATATTAATAGCAGAAAATCCCTTCTTGCCGGCAATGCCCGTGATGACGTATTTCGGCTTGCGGCAGGTGTTCTCCACGATCATGGTACCCGGATCCTCCGGCTTGTTGGTATTGCGGATGTTGATCGGAATGCCCTCGCGGCGCACCGGGAAAATGGCGTCTTCGTGCAGAACCGAGGCTCCCATATAGGAAAGCTCCCGCAGTTCCTTGTAGGTGACGGTGTCGATGACCTCCGGATCGTCGACGATACGCGGGTCCGCCACCAGACAGCCGGACACATCGGTCCAGTTCTCATACAGGTCCGCATGCACGGCCGCTGCCACGATCGAACCGGTGATATCGGAGCCGCCTCTTGAGAAAGTCGTCACAATTCCATCGTCGCGCTTGCCGTAAAATCCCGGAATTACGGCATAGTCGACGTCACGGATCCGCGCGCTGAGAATCAGATTGGTCTTGTCGGCCTCAAAATTCCCTTCATTATCAAAACGGATCACATCTGCGGCGTCGATAAACTCGAAGCCGAGGAAGGCGGCCAGAACGATACCGTTCAGGTATTCGCCGCGGGATGCGGCATACTGGCGGTCTGCTCCGTTTTCCACCTCCTGCACAATGGTCTTGAATTCATCGTCCAGCGACAGGCTCAGATCCAGATCCCGGATAATCGAGTTGTAGCGTTCTTTGATCTTGTCGAAAACTTCCATATAATTACCGCCCGCTTTGAACGTATCATAGAATTTATACAGAAGGTCTGTGACCTTTGTGTCACCGCTGAAGCGTTTGCCTGGCGCAGACGGGATTACATAGCGTCTGTCCGGGTCTGCTTTGACAATACCGGCAACTTTTCTGAACTGCTCGGCATCCGCAAGCGAACTGCCGCCGAATTTTACGACTTTCTTAACCATTATCACCACTCCGTTCTGCCACAAATGTGACATTAATTCAGTTTCCGCGTTTCTGCTTTAACATAAGGCATAATACGACATTTTATTATCGTACAGATTATAACGCTAAACGGTGCCGGGGCGCAAGACGGTATTTGCGCCATCCGGCGTTGACAGCGTTTTCCCGCTGCCCTATAATACTTTCAGTCATATTTTCGGAGGGGTCTATCATGGGAAAAACGGGAAAAATCAGCTTCAATCCATCTTCACTGCTTCTGCTGCTGGCGGCCTTCATATGGGGCACCGCCTTCGTATCGCAGAGTGTCGGCATGGATTACATACAGCCCCTCACATTCAGCTGTCTGCGCAACTTTATCGGCGTCGCCGTGCTGATCCCGGCCGCCCTGATCCGGCGCAGCCGTGCACGGAAAGCGCCGGATTATCATCCGATGACCCGCGCGGACTGGAAGCTGACGCTCCGGGCGGGTTTCGCGTCGGGCGCGGTGCTCGCCGTCGCCAGCACGCTGCAGCAGTACGGCATCGCCATGACGACCGTCGGCAAAGCCGGTTTCCTGACAGCGCTCTACATCGTACTCGTGCCGGTTCTCGGCGTTTTCATCGGCAGGAAGCCCGGCCGGCTGGTTGTGCTCAGCGTAGCCATCGCCGTCGCCGGTCTCTATTTCCTCTGCATGACAGCCGGCAGCTTTCATATGGAAGCGGCGGACCTGATTCTGATCGCCTGTGCCTTTTCCTTTGCCGTGCAGATTCTGGTCATCGACCGCTACGCCGACCGCGTGGACAGCGTGCTGCTCGCGCTTTTTGAATTCCTGTTCTGCGGGCTTCTGCTGCTGATTCCCATGTTCGCCGCGGAGCATCCGACCATGGCGCAGGTGGCCAGTGCGTGGCTGCCGCTGCTCTATGCCGGCGGCCTCTCGAGCGGCGTCGCCTACACGCTGCAGATTGCCGGTCAGAAAGGCACCGATCCGACGATCGCTTCTCTGCTCATGAGTCTGGAATCCGTCTTCTCGGCGCTCTCCGGCTTCTTTATCCTGCAGCAGGTACTCTCCGGCCGCGAACTGATCGGCTGCGCACTGATGTTTGCGGCGATCATCATCACCCAGATGCCGCAGAAAAAGGCAGATGCACCGCTGGAGGCGGCCGATCCGGAAAGCCCCTCGCAGCCCTCATCGGACAGCTCCGCCTTCTGATGAGACAGACAGAAATGAACATTTTCCGCAAAAAAAGAACCGGTGAAGACCTGCCGTCTTCACCGGTTCGCGCTATCTGCCGTATTATTCCGCTATCTCAAGTCCGATCGGGCAGTGATCGCTGCCCATGACATCCTTATAGATCAGGCTGTCTTTGATCCTGCCGCGCATTGAATCCGACACGATAAAGTAGTCGATGCGCCAGCCGGTATTGCGCTCGCGGGCCTTCATCCGGTAGGACCACCAGGTGTACTGATCCTTCAGATCCGGATAAAGGTACCGGAAGCTGTCGGTGAACCCCGCCGCAAGAAGCTCGGTCATCTTCGCGCGCTCCTCATCAGAAAAGCCCGGTTTCCCGACATTGGCCTTCGGATTTTTGATGTCGATCTCCTCGTGTGCGACGTTCAGGTCGCCGCAGAGAATCACCGGCTTTGTCTCATTCAGCCGCACCATATACCCGCGCAGCGCATCCTCGAACGCCATGCGGTAATCCAGCCGCTTCAGCTCCGGCTGCGCGTTCGGCGTGTAGCTCGTGATCAGATAGAATTCCGGATACTCCAGCGTGATCACGCGCCCCTCGTCATTGTACTGCCCGTCGATGCCGTTCACGACGGAAAGCGGCTTCCTGCGGGCAAAAACCGTCGTGCCGGAATACCCCTTGCGGTTGGCGCTGTTCCAGTACACCTCATATCCCGCCGGAATCTCCACCGGCATCTGCTCCGGCTGCATCTTGTTCTCCTGCACGCAGAAGACATCGGCATCCGCCTGTGCGAAAAAATCCATGAATCCCTTGTTGATACAGGCGCGCAGCCCGTTCACGTTCCACGAAATCAGTCTCAATGCTTTGCTCCCTCCTGCCGTTTCGGCATCCATTTCTTACAATGCCGGCAGTTATCTTCGATCTCATTCAGCAGGCGGCTCGTATGAAATCCATCCGCCGCCGCATGATTGACCATCAGGGAAAACGGCAGCAGCCACCGGTCGCCTTCCCGGTGATATTTACCGAAAACAATCACGGGAAAATACATCTCCCGCGGACCCGGCGAGTCGTGTGACACGCCCTCAAAGCTGATCCACGGCACGTCCGAGATCGGCACGAACGCATCCGGCCGGTCCGGCTTCGCCTTCGGCCCCTTTACATCGGCGTACGTCTCCATGTCCTGCACCGCTGCCTCATAAAATTTCGTAAAATCCGGATTCCACTCCGTCCAGATGTCCGAAAACGTCTGGTCGTCCTTGTGAAAAATCGTGTAGGACGGATGGCAAACCGCATACCAGCCGGGATTGCCATCCTCATCCAGCCCCATCCGGAACTCCTCATGCGCGTTGACCGCAAGCATGACGGCGTAGATCATGGATGGATAAAAACGATACCCCTGCCGGCGGCAGCGCCTGCGCAGCTTCGTCACATCCATCTGGACATTGACGACATAGCTCGTGCGGATCGCACCGGTGTAATACAGAAAATGCGCGCGCCGCGGCCATTTCTCCGGGTCAAATACGGTAAATTCTTCGTTCATGCCTTCTGTCTTCCGTTCATATTGAGCTCTATAAATGAAAGGATATCGCCGTCGACTTTGTCGTGATCCTTCTCATTCAGAAGCTCGTGCCGGTCGCCCGCATAGAGCTTCACATGAATCTTGTGAACGCCGGCCTCGCGGTACGTCTTCGCCACCTCTTTGACGGCTTCTCCGTAGCTGCCGACCGGGTCCTGTTTGCCGGAGACAAGGAAGAGCGGCACATCCTTCGGAATCCGCTTGTAATTTTCCGGATCCTGAATATACGCAATCAGATCAAAAAGCACCTTGAAGCCGTTTACCGTGAACGGGAAGCCGCAGTACGGGTCCTTGATATAGCGATCGACATTCACCTCATTGACAGAGAGCCAGTCAAACTCCGTTCTGACCGGTTTGATTCTCTTATTATAGGAACCAAAAGCCATCGCATTCAGCACCTTGCTCTTATAACGGTCGCCCTTCACCTTGCCGATCGCCTCCGCGGTCAGCTGCGCCAGCTTCAGCGCGGCCGCCGGCTGCGCGCCCGTTCCCATGAAAATGGCACCGCTGACGCCTTCTCCGTAGGTCATCATATAGCGTCTTGCGAGGAACGAACCCATGCTGTGTCCCATGATGAAAAACGGCAGGTCCGGATAATGCGAACGCACATCCATCGTCACACGGTACATATCATCAACCAGCGTCGCCGATCCTCTGTCCGTGTTGAAATAGCCAAGTTCCGTATCATCTGCCACCGATTTGCCGTGGCCGAGGTGATCATTGCCGATCACCAGAATACCGCGCTCCGCCATAAACTGCGCAAAACGGTCATAGCGGTCGATATACTCGCTCATGCCATGTGCGATCTGCAGGATCGCCCGCTTCTCCCCGTCCGGGATCCAGGCAATCACATGCAGTTTATTGATTCCGTTCTTGGAGCCGATATAACTCTCTTCTTTTTGTACCATGTTCAGGCACCGCCTTTCTTTATAAACCGAACCGCCGCGCGGTCCGACAGAATTCCTGTTTTTATTATAACATACAGCCGCCCTCAGATAATTAAATTATGCTTAACGAAAGCCTTTTCCTCGGTTTGTTGATTTCTGTTTTCAGCCGTTCCATCATAAAATCAGGATACATACAAGGGGGGTTTATGTATGCAGAAAGGTAAATCAGAATATCATTTTTCTATTGACCCGTCCTTTATTTCCCGTGCTGATGAAATCATTCTGAACTGGCTGAAGATCAATGATTTCACCTGGCAGAACAAATACGGTGAAAATCTTTACTATAACTACGATGCCATCGTCGGCAATCGCTGTTTCCAGTACAGATTCGACGGCAATATCGTCCATATCTATGCGTGGATCGTCGGTGTCGGCAAAAAATTTTATAAACTGGAGGGGGCACCGGCCGTCAACATGGCCGTCAGCTCCTATACATCCATACTAAACGAACTGTTCCGACAGCTGAGCGCGGCGCAGAACCCGCAGGGCATGCCGAGCGAAAATCCTTATGCCGGGCCGGACAGAGCAGGCTCTCAGCCAGATGCTGCGGCTTACCATAACACAGCCCGGGGCACCGGTTACACAGGCCCGTCATACAGGCAGGACGATATCGGCAATACCGCACAGAACATGACCAGCCAGGCAGAGCGCCGCAATGAAAAGCTCTGCGTGATCAGCTTCTTTCTTTCCATACTCGGTCTGATCCTGGCTCTTTCAAAAACCAGCTACGGCGCCATTATCTACGTTCTTGTGTACATGTTTGCCGTCATGGGCCTGAAGACAAAGAAAAAGCCGATGGCGATTGCCGCTATCATCATCGCTTCCGTCTCCATTGCGGTCGTGATCTTCCAGGTAATTTACTATTCCAATATGTACTACTGATTCTCCCTGAAAAGGAAGCAGAAGATGCGAAAGGACTGCAGAAAACGATTACGTTTTCCCGCAGTCCTTTTAACTGTATGCCGGTATCCGGCCGCTCTATATCAGCGTCATTCTCCGGCAGAAGAAGGACAGTTTTCAGCCGGACTTTTCCGGCGATCTTACCGCGGCAGGAGAAGACCTGCTGCCGGACCCGCCGGACGTCAGAGCCGATACGGAGAACGACCATCTGATCCTCTCGTCTGCTCCTGGCAGTCAGGAGAGAATTGATCAGAAGCGCTCCAAGGCTAAAACAATACCGGCCGGAACCGGGGTCATTCCCGCGTTCCGGCCGGTATTGTCATTGCAAAGTCTGCAGAAACTGTTCATACAGACTCCTGCCGTCTTCTCTGTAATAATATTTCCCGTCAAGGGCATAGGATTCGAGCTGGTCGCCGATATACGACAGGCGCAGCGAGAAAAATGGATGATCCGTCTGCAGCAGCCGGAAGAAAATCCGGTCGCCCTCCCAGAGGTTGAGGTCAAAGACCTTCTCCTTGTCGATCCATTCCAGATCGCCCTCGTCGCAGACAATCATATCGCCTTCCCAGTCATCCGCCGTGTACAGGTGCATGAACTCCGTCTCATAGCGGTCCGTGATAAAGGTCACAATGCCGCGGAACTTCCATGAAGTCAGCGTAAGGCCCGTCTCCTCCTTCACCTCGCGCAGGAGGCAGTCCTCCGGGCTTTCCTTGTCCTTGAACTTCCCGCCGACACCGATCCACTTGTCCTTGTTGATGTCCTTCTCTTTCTTGGTCCGGTGCAGCATCAGGTACTGCCCGTCCCGTTCCATATAGCAAAGCGTCGTCAGCAGCATATCATCTGTTCAGCAGATAATTGCCCGTCAGGATCGCCGCTCCGGCGAGAATCATCAGAAAAGTATAGTATAACGCCTGCTTCTTATCCTTGTTATCATCCATGATCACGGCATAGTATTTGCCTGATCTGTCGCCAAGTGCCTGATAACGCTTGATGTTGACCTTCGTCTTCTTCGGATAATCGGCCGCCGCCTGCTGGCGCGTGTTATAATGCCGCTTCGAATAGATGTACTCCGGCTTGCCGTGCCGCTCGCTCGCGGTAAAACGAATGCACCAGATAATCTCCGTCCGGCCTTCCCTGTTCTTCTTCGCATCATCCGGATGCACATAATCATCGACGACCACCTGCATCTTCTCTCCCTTGAGGAACATGTACCAGAAAAGGTAGCAGATGCTGCCCACGAACACGGCTGTGATGACAATCGAAATAATAAACTGAGTCGTACTCATTTCCGAAACCTCCCTGAAAAATACCTGCTGCCGACAGCAGCCGGCATATAATACTATACAGCAAACAGGGGCTTCCTTGCAAGGTACCGGCCGTTTTCTTTCCCGCCTTTTTATGTTACAATGCAGTTATCAGGAAAGGAGTGTGCGCTATGAAAATGCAGGAATCTCCGGAAGATTATCTGGAAGCAATTCTGATCCTCTCCGAACGAAAACAGGATGTCCACTCGGTAGATGTCGCCCATTTTCTGGGCTATACCAAACCGAGCGTCAGCGTCGCCATGAAACGTCTCAGAGAAAACGGATACGTGGAGATGGATGAACACGGCGTTCTGACTCTGACAGATCCCGGCCTTTCCATCGCATCGAAGATCTACGAACGCCACAGGGTGCTCACCGAATATTTCAAATCCATCGGCGTATCCCCGGCCATTGCCGAACGGGATGCCTGCCGGATTGAACATGTAATCAGCGATGAGACCTTCGACAGGATCAAGGCGCTGAAACCGCTCTCGGAGTCTTAATGATAGTTTTCCGGGCGCACTGAAACGGGACAGAGAAGATTCACTCTTCTCTGTCCCGTTTTTCATCCTG
>OMWM01000027.1 GCA_900314775.1 uncultured Eubacteriales bacterium
ACCAGTCCATGCACGTCAACTGTTGAAACCGCCGTGTACCGAACGGTACGCACGGTGGTGTGAGAGGACGGCGGCTAATCACCGCCTCCTACTCGATTTCTGTCGGCCCGCCGGCCGTGCAGAATGTCTGCTTTGTTATCTGAATACATAAACTCTTGTGCCGATCGGACAGTTATCATAGATCCACTTGGCATTGTTGATATCCATGCGGACACATCCGTGCGATACCGCTCTGCCGGTCTGGTTAGCCGAATCCGGTGTGAATGTATACGGATAGCAGGTAACGGAGTGAAGATAGAAACTTCCGTAGAACATACTCGTATACCAGCAGGAATAGCCATGCTCCTCACCGAAATGAAGTGTCTTGCCGTAGATCCTGAACGATCCGCGCGGTGTCGCCGTGTAGTAGCCGTCGCCGACTGCCCAGCGCCCGATTCTGTCCCAGTTGCCATGATAGCCGGAATATACCGATAAGACATGGCGTCCGGTATCGACCAGGATCGCATAGCGCGTATCGCTGTACAGGCTCTGTGCCAGCTGATCGGTGTCATCAAGCGGTCTGTATACGCTGTAGTCAATCGCTTCGTTATCTGAACCGGTTGTCGGTGTCAGGAAGAACTTCTGGCCATTTGTGCCGTTCCATTCATACTGCTTCACATTTGTACCATTGCGCATCGTACCGTTCAACACTTCGAGAACTTTGCTGCTATTGGCATTGACAAAGGTATATGATCCATCACCATTTGCATGTTCAATCCACATCTGCGCCCAGGTGCCGTTATCTCTGTACTGCTGTACATTTGCACTGTTTTCCTGACTGCCGCCTGCGACATCCAGAAGATGCTTGGATTTAACATTTTTGATGATAACAAATCCGTTGCCCTTGTCTTCAATATAGAACTTCTGCGCATTTGTACCATTACTCTGGTAAATCTGCACATTGGCTTGCATCTGGCGATTTCCGTTCTCAATGTCCAATGTCATATTATGATCAGAGAAACAATTCAGGCAGAACTCACCAGTCACCGGTGTGTAGCTGACCTTGAGAAAGTAAAACTTCTGCGCATCAGTTCCGTTCTGTGCATAAGAGTAGATATTGGTGCCGTTGGCTGTCTTTGCACAGGCCACATCTACTGCATTGTCTGTTGCTGCAGCAGGAACAATATAACAGGTACCATCACCTGTCTGGCGAATATACCATCTCTGGGAAGAACGGTTATTATTCGAATACTGGAAAATATTCGTTCCGATGTTTTTGCTTCCACCCATGAGATCAATAGTCTGACCTGAAACAAGTGATGTCAGACGGTAAGTGCCGCCGCCCGTTCCGGACAGAATAAATCTCTGTGCTTCCGTGTCGTTTTTCTGATATAGCTGCAGATTTCCACCCGACATCATGGTTCCGCCCGAGATATCCATTACCTTGTTCTGATCAAGAGCAGTAGCTATCTCATAAACGCCATCCGTCAGTTCTGCACCGCTGGCAGCAGGAAGAAATCTGAACTTCTGCGCTTCCGTCTCGTTGCTGTCATACAGCCATACATTGGTACCATTGCCGGTTTCGCCCCATTTGATATCAATTGCCTTCATGCTGAGCTTGTTCAGAATGCTGAAGAAATCGTTGCCCTTGCGGACAATAAACCATTTCTGTGCATCCGTCCCGTTGCCTTCGTACTGCTGCACGTTGGTTCCATTCTTAGTGCCGCCCCAGGCCGCATCCAGATATTTCCCGGAATTCTGATTTTTAATGGTATAATACCCATCTTCATTCCAGGTTACTCCATATTTCTGTGCATCCGTACCGTTAGCTTCATAAATCTGAACATTTCCTGCATCAGCCTTGCTGGCATTGGCAACATCCAGCATTTTGAAGCCATTCAGTGCGGAAGAAATAACATACACTCCGCTCTCAATTGTCTTCTCAAATTCCGGCTTCTCCGGATCAGTTCCGGATGGCGTCTCCGGATCGGTGCCGGACGGTGTCTCCGGATCGGTTCCGGACGGTGTCTCCGTACCGGTTCCCGGTGTCTCCGTGCCGGTCTCAGCGGTATTCGTGCCGGATGCCGTATTCAGATCTGTACCCGATTCCGTGCCGGTCGCTGTGCCAGTCGCTGTGCCGGTTTCTGTATCGGACGCCGTACCGGTTTCTGTGCCAGTCACTGTGCCGGTCGCTGTGTCGGTCGCCGTACCGGCTGCTGCGCCGGACGAATTATCCGTGTTCGTTCCGGCAGGTGCTGCCTGGTCAGACTGCACTGCACTGCTGTCTGTTTTCTGCTCTGCATTCTGCTGCACGGCTGCGCCGCTGCCGTCTGCTGCCAACGCACTGCCTGGATTTCCGAGGCTGAGAAGGCCGGCGAAAACGGATGCAGCAAGAGCATACTTCCATCTGTCTTTCATACAATCCTCCCCTCTTTTCAGCATCCGCAGGCATACGGATTCTGAAAAAAATCTGTTAGTTACAGTATATCATACAATGTCCATGAATGTTATTTCTCAGGCAATTTTTCAGAATAAAAATACCCCGGCAAACGACTGTCAATGCCGAATGCCGGGGAAAAGACTGCCGGTTTTACCGACCGGCTCAAAGGTCCGTCAGATGATCAGAATGTCGATACACGTGTGCCATTAGCACAGTGATCATAAATCCACTTGGCATTTTCAAGTTTCAGTCTGATGCATCCATGAGATACAGCCTGACCAAGACGTCCGTCGTGAATACTGGTCTGACTGTGCAGGTTGTAAACAACCGAATGGATCATGTAGGTTTCATGGGTGTCTTCATAGAAATGAGAAGCATACCAGCATGTGTAGCCCCACTTATCATCGAAATACTCTCTGCGGTAGTAAATCTTGAAGTTTCCTTTCGGTGTCGGAGCCCAGTAGCCATCGCCGCAGGCCCATCTTGCAATTCTGTTCCAGCAGCCCTGGCCGCCTTCATATAATGAAAGCTGATGCGTATTGCAGTTTACTACAATTGCGTAATCCGTATCACTGGACTGGTCAGCGATTCTGCGGTCTGCATCATCCGCAATATATTCATAGGAATAGTCAATTGCGGCATTATTCTTACCGGATGTTCTGGTCAGAACAAATTTCTGAGCGCTGGAATCATTCCAGTCATACTGCCATACATTGGCTCCGTTATTCAGTGCACCAAAGCGGATGTCAAGCACCTTGCTGCTGTTGGCATTGATAATCGTAACCGTCTTGTCATCATTGACATGCACGATCCACTTCTGTGCCATCGTACCGTTACTCGCGAACTGACGCACATTGGCACGATTATCTTTGCTGCCGTTAGTGACATCAAGCACATGACCTGAATTAGCATTGACAATGGTTACAAAGCCGTCGCCGCAGTCCTTGATGATGAATTTCTGTGCTAGTGTTCCATTGCTGGTATACATCTGCAGATTTCCCTTCTGCTGTCTTGATCCGTATCTGATATCAAAAACCTCGCTGTGATCTGCAGAAGCTGCAATAGTATACTCACCGGTTAATGGTGTATAAGCAACACGATTGAAAATGAACTTCTGTGCATCTGATCCGCTCTGCGTGTTGGACCAGATATTTGCACCGTTAACTGCACTGCTGCCCGCAACTTCCATGGCGTTATCGGTTGCTGCTGCCGGTACAACATAGAATGTACCATCGCCTGTATCACGGATATACCATCTCTGAGAAGAACGATCATTATTGCTGTACTGCATGATATTCGTGGTCGGCTTGCTATTTCCGCCGGTCAGATCGATTGTCTGGCCTGATGAAAGAGATGTAAGACGATAAGTACCGCCGCCCGTTCCGGTCAGAATAAATTTCTGCGCATCACTGCTGTTGTAATCAGCAAGCTGCAGGTTGGCACCACTGTACATCGCTGCATTATTAATGTTAAGTACCTCTTTCTGATTGAGATCAGAAGCAATCTCATATACACCATTGGCAAGTTCAACACAGTCAGCGGCTGTCAGGAACTTAAACTGCTGTGCCTTGGTGCCATTGCGGTCATAAAGCCATACGTTAGTGCCATTGGCCTGATCGCCCCATTTGATATCAATGGCTCTCTGGCTGAGTTTGGACAGGATCTGGAAAAATCCGTCCTCTCCGCGCACGATAAACCACTTCTGGGCATCCGTGCCATTTCCCGTATACTGCTGTATGTTGGTCCCGTTCGCAGTGCCAGCCGATGCAGCATCCAGATATTTTCCGGATTTTTTGTTCATGATGGTGTAATATCCATCATCATTCCAGGTTACCACGAACTTCTGCGCATCGGATCCATTCGCTTCATAAAGCTCAATATTCGCCGAATCTTTCGTGCTGGCACCGGTAACATCAAGCATCTTGAAACCATTTAGTGCAGATGCAATAACATAGGTACCGCTCTCTACCGTCTTGGTAAAACCTGGTTTGGTGGCTGGTGCTGGTGCTGCCTTCGCAAGTACTGCCATTTTCTGTACGTTCGGTTTGACCGCCAGCTCGGCAGTATCGTCTGATGGCTGTACAGTGTCAGATGTCTGTGCATTATCTGCCGACTTCACATCATCAGCTGGCTGCGCATCGTCAGCTGTCTGCACATCCTTCTGGTCCTCATCTGTCTCAGACTCTGCGGTTTCGGAAATTTCAGAGTTTTCTGCATTCTGCTTGTCCGTATCTTCACCGGCCGTCAGTTCAGCAGATTCCTCTTTCTGTGCCGATCCTGCTTTCGATTCAATCTGTACCGTACTGTCCAGTACCGTTTCATCATCACGCGTCTCGGCTGTCTGCTGCACTGCAGTATCATTCTCTTCTGCCCAGGCATCTCCTGGATGTCCCAGGAAAATCAGGCTGGCAAAAGCTGATGCTGCAATTGCATATTTCCACCTGTTTTTCATGCAATCCCCCCTTCTATTAAAATATTGCCGCTGTTTATATCAGCGTTAAAAGATATGAAAAATATCAAAACAAGTATAACATATCTCATAAAAAAGGGTATCTGTTTGCTGATTGTTCTGGTAATTTTAGTCATAATAGACAATTTCATGAAAGCTGTTTGTTAAAAATGCTAATAAAAAAAGGGCGGCTCCTCATCAGAAGCCGCCCTATATATTATGAATGTTTTTTCTTCTTTTTCTTACGGACCGAAAATCCGAATGAACCCAGTGCCTTGCCGAGGCCGTAATACTGCCCGTGGGAATAGACAATCGGTTTTGCCGCAGCAAGATTGAACCGGCCGCTCTCGTCCATGTATGCTTCATCGGCGTAGACGCCGACCACATCCGCGATAAACATATCGTGGCTGCCAAGTTCCATGATCTGCTTTACGCGGCAGGCGATGCAGACCGGGCTTTCCTCCACATACGGTGCATACTGCAGCATGCCCATGGCCGGTGTAATGCCCGCATTGTCCCACTTGTCAATATCCCGTCCGGATTTGACACCGCACAGATCCGCCGCGGATGCGAGTGCCTCCGTCGTCAGGTTGACATAGAACTCGCCCGTCTCCTTCAGAATGTGATAGGAATACCTCGATTTGCGCACGGAGATATACAGCATCGGCGGGTTCGAACAGATCGTGCCGGTCCAGGCAACCGTCAGGACATTGATTGCCCCGCTGCGGTCGCCGCAGCTGACCAGGACCGCCGGCAGCGGATACAGCATATTACCTGGTTTCCAGACCTGCTTTCCCATAACCGTCTCCTCAGGTAATCGCCATCGACAGAAGCGGCACGATCTGCTTCTTCCTGGAGACAACGCCCTTGAGGAAAACAGAATTGCCGGCGCCGACCGGGACGCCGCAGAGAAACGTCGTCGACTCCTGCAGAATATCCGTCAGCATCAGGAAAATCATGTCGAAATCCTTTTCCTCCAGCTCTTTCTCCATATACGGCTCCATCCGGGCAGCCAGCTTCTCCAGCGCCTCGGAATCCATGGAACTGATCTGTCCGACGCCGTAATGCGTATCGGATGCTGTGAATTCCTTGAAATCCTGATAGAGAATCTCCTCGTCACTCATGCTGTCGAAATCGCTCAGTGCGGAGAACATGCCCTTCGCATGTGCCTCCAGGTCAATGCCCGCGATCTCGCCAAGCGCCTCGCAGGCCGCCTTATCCTCCGGCGTACAGGTCGGGGAACGGAAAAGCAGCGTATCCGAAATAATCGCCGAGCACATCATGGCCGCCATCTTCGGCGGAATATCGATGTCATTTTCCTGATACATCATATAGACAATTGTGGAAGTGCAGCCGACCGGCTGTCCTCTGTACATAATCGGAGCAATCGTCTGCACATTGCCAAGCTTATGGTGATCGACGATCTCCATGATCTCCGCTTCCTCGAGGCCGTCCACCGCCTGGTCCCGCTCGTTGTGGTCCACGAGGATCACCTTCTTGCGGTCGAGCTCCAGCAGGGCCTGCCGCGTCAGCATGCCGACGAAGCGGCCGCGGCTGTCGAGAACCGGAAACTGTCTGTGCCGTACATTGGCAACCGTATCCGTAATCTTGTCGATGAAGTTATTTTCGCGGAAATACAGAATGCCTTTTCTGACCATGAAATACTCGATCGGGATGCTCTGATTGATCAGGCGGGCCGTGATAAACGTATCGTACTGCGTCCGCAGAACCACCGTGTTCTTCTCATCCGCCATCTCGATAATATGCTGATTGACTTCGCCGTTGGCGCAGACAATCAGCGCGCCGGCGCCCATCTCAAGTGCACACAGCTGCGCCTCGTAGCGGTCCGACAGGACAACCATGTCACCGGGCTCAATCAGTTCTTCCATCTGATCCGGATTGGACGCCGCGATAATCACCTTGCCGGTCACCGTCCGATTTTCGATATTGCCGGCCAGCACCTCCGCACCCAGTGCGTCGATCAGGTTGCTGTAGGACGTATGGGAATCGGCCAGCACCGTATCATCCTGCACATCCATAATGGATTTGGCGATATCGCCGATGGTGATCAGGCCGGCCGGGCCGCCGTGATCATCCAGAACGATCAGCGTGGAACCGTGTTTCTGAACGAGACGCTCCCATGCGCGCCGCACAGAAAGAGAGCCGTCCACAATCTCCCCTTCCGCCAGGTCGACATCGCTGACCTGCGTGCGGACATCGGTCACCAGCTCCGGCACCGGCTCATCGAATGCATCCAGTACGTACTGCGTCTCCGGATTGATCTCACCGGCACGGGCAGGCACATAATGGTGCGAACTGTCCAGTCTGTTTTTCAGCCAGGCATAGGCGATGGCTGAACATATGGAATCCGTATCCGGATTTTTATGTCCGATCACAAATACTTTATCTTTATCAGTCATCTTATGCCTCCTGTCTGTTCAGCTCGGCAAGCAGCACCGGAAGGAACTGTTTCTTACGGGAAACAACGCCGTCCAGATATGCCTCTCCGTCTGACACCTCTTTGTGAAAACCGTTTTCCAGGAGCTCCTGCGCCTTGTCGCCGCAGAAAATCACGAGGCTGCCGTCTTCCACGATATCGGTCAGCATGAAGAAAAGCATATTCATGCCTTCCTTATCCATAACCTTGCTGATATACGGTTTCAGACGATCCTTTACCTTCTGCAGGTCATCCTTGCTCATGGAGTTGACCTGACCGATACCGAAAGTGATGTCACCGGATTTGAACTTCTTGAAATCCTGATAGACGATGGCATCTTCACTCATATTCATGAATTCGCTGCCCGCATCAAACATGGCAATCGCGTGCTCCTTCGGGTCGATGCCCGCGATCTGCGCCAGGCGCTGCGCCGTCTTCTCATCCAGCGGCGTGCAGGTCGGTGAGCGGAAAAGCAGCGTATCGGAAATGATCGCAGAGCAGAGCAGGCCGGCGATTTCCGGCGATATCTCCACCTTGCTCTCTTCGTACATCTTCGTCACAATCGTCGCCGTGCAGCCGACCGGGCGGTTGCGCACGACAATCGGCTTTACCGTATCGAGCGTGCCGAGCTTGTGGTGATCGACAATCTCGACCACCTCCGCTTCCTTAATGCCGTTCACGGCCTGTCCCGGTTCGTTGTGATCAACCAGGATCAGCTGTTTGCTCTTCATGCGGATCAGGTTCCGCCGGGAAATCATGCCGACGAAATGTCCTCTGCCGTCAACGACAGGGAAATCACGATGGCGCTCGCGTGTCATCACACTGCGGATGTCGTCGATATAATCCGTATTCCGGAAACGGATCGGATTTCTCGTCATGAAATAGCCGACCGGCATGCTCTGATTGATCAGGCGCGCTGCCTCATAGGTTCCATAAGGCGTGCTGACAATCGCACAGTCATTTTCCCGGGCGATCATCTGAATCGTCCTCGAAACGCGCGCACCGTCGCAGACAATTATCATATCCACCTTCTGCTCGATTGCACACAGCTGCGACTCATAGCGGTTGCTCGTGATGATGACGTCGTGCTCGTCGATCAGCTGACGCATGATATCGGTATTGGCCGCTGCAATTCTCACCTTGCCTTTTTCGACAATCCGGTCCGGGTCACCGGTCAGCAGTTTGCCGTTCAGCGTCTCGATAATATTGCGGTACGGGGTCTTCGCCCGTGCCAGCACTTCGTTGTCAAATACAGCCATATAGGATTTGGCGATATCGCCGGTCGTGATAACGCCGGCCAGATTGCCGTCCTCATCCTCCACGCCGAGTGTGGATTTGCTCACGCGGCGCATGTTCAGCCACGCCGTGCGCAGAGAAATATTTTCCCTGACCATCGTGGCATTGCTGTAGACAATATCCTTCACCTGTGTCCTGGCATCCGGCAGAAAATACGGGGCTTTGAAGCCGAAACGGTTCAGTACATAGCGCGTCTCGTTATTCGGCTTTCCGGCCATGGCTGCCTTGTACACGACATTGGAAGGCTCCGTTCCGCTGTAGCTTGCCGATACGGGAACCGGCCGGTGCTGCTTGGCCAGCTCATTCTTCAGATTGGCAAGTGCTATCGCCGAACAGATGGAATCGGTATCCGGATTTCTGTGCCCGATTACATAAACAGTTTCTTTGTTCGATGACATTGTATTCTCCCATCTTCGATCAGTAATTCAGCTGCGGCAGTGCTGCCCGGAGCAGAGCCAGAGAATGTTCGATCGCTTTTTTCTCAAATTCATTGTAATCCATGGTCGCACTGTTGTCGGCCTTATCGGAAATAGCGCGTATGATTACAAACGGAATACGGTTGAGCCATGCAGTCTGCGCGATGGCACAGCCTTCCATCTCCGCGCAGCAGGCGTGAAATGTATCGCGGATCTTCTTCTTCTGTTCCATACTCGATACGAACTGGTCGCCGCTGGCAACGCGTCCTTCAAATACGTGAATGTCAGTATTCACCTTCCGGCATGCATCCACGATCACCTTGCGCAGTCCCGGATCCGCCTCAAAATACGCTTTCTTCAGGATCGGGATCTCGCCCGGCATATAGCCCCAGATGGTAGCTTCCACATCATGCTGCACCGCGTCCGTTGAAACGACGATGTCGCCGATATCGATCCGGCTGTCCAGACTGCCGGCCACCCCGGAATTGATGACCGCATCGACGTGATAATCGTCCACCAGAATCTGTGTGCAGGCCGCTGCGCTGACCTTGCCGACACCGCTGATGACAACCGTAACATCTTTGCCGAGAAGGCGTCCGGAGCAGAATTCCATTCCCGCTTTCTTATTGACGCTTTTCTCCGACATTTCATTGACCAGGGTGCGAACCTCCTGATCCATGGCTCCGATGATTCCTATCATAAACCGTTAACCTCCGACTGGAAATAAATGTTCTGTATTCTTCAGTATAGCATATTTTTGCAGGGTCCTACTGGTTTTAGTGTTTAAAGTTTGCTACAATGAGTGCGCAGAAAGGAGATTGCAAATGGATAAAATCAAATACAGAATGAAGGGTACCTGTGCCAGCACAGTGTACTTTGACGTAGAAGACAATATTGTCAAAAAAGTCGTTTTCGAAGGCGGCTGCATGGGCAATACACAGGGTGTTGCCAGACTGTCTGCCGGCCATACGGTCGACGAACTCATTTCCCTGCTCGATGGTATTCAGTGCGGCTACCGCGGCACTTCCTGCCCTGATCAGTTCGCACAGGGACTCAAGGCATATAAGGCAGAGAAACAGAAATGAAGAAAATCGTTCTTACAGGCGGCGGCACCGCCGGTCATATCACGCCGAATATCGCTCTGATGCCGGAACTTCGCCGGCGCGGTTATGAAATCTATTATGTAGGCTCGAAAAAGGGCATGGAAAAGGATATGATCGAAGCAATCAATGTCCCGTATTACGGCGTTTCCAACGGAAAACTCCGCCGCAATTTCGACTGGAAAAACTTCACCGATCCTTTCCGCGTTATCAAGGGATGCTCCGAGGCGAAGAAAGTGCTGAAAACCATCCGTCCGGATGTCATCTTTTCCAAAGGCGGCTATGTCTCCGTACCGGTCGTCATCGCGGCGCATTCGCTGCATATTCCGACCGTCATTCACGAATCCGATATGACGCCGGGTCTTGCCAACAAGATCAGTCTCCGCTTTGCGGACAAGGTCTGCTGCAATTTCCCGGAGACAATGCAGTATCTTCCGGCAGATAAGTCCGTCCTGTCCGGTTCCCCGATCCGTCAGGAGCTGTTCGAGGGAGACAGACAGACCGGCCTGCAGTTCTGCGGATTTACCGGCGACAAACCGGTCATCCTTATTATCGGCGGCAGTCTCGGCGCCGTCGCTGTCAATAACGCCGTGCGTTCTGTCCTGCCGAAGCTCACACCGAAATACGATGTGATCCATCTGTGCGGACGCGGCAACCTCGATCCGACGCTGGATCACACGGAAGGCTATGTACAGTACGAATTCATCAGCGAAGAGCTGAAGGATCTGTTTGCGGCAGCCGACCTCGTGATCTCGCGTGCCGGCGCCAACGCCATCTGCGAGCTGCTCGCCCTGCGCAAGCCGAATATCCTGATTCCGCTTCCGACAGGTGCCAGCCGCGGCGACCAGATACTGAACGCCCGCTCGTTCAAAAAGCAGGGCTTTTCCTATCTTCTCCCGCAGGAGAAAATCACCGATGAGGTTCTGCTGAAAGCGATCGATAAGGTCTACAGACACCGCGAGGATTATATCAAGGCCATGAATGAAAGCCAGCAGGGCAATCCGATCCGGATTATCGCCGATCTGCTCGACAGCCTTACCGGCGGACCGGAAGCACAGGCCTGACGCCAAAAGGTCTTTCTTACCATCGCAGAGATAGTCATAAAACGCGGCGCTGCCGCATAATAAAAGAGCCGTCTTCCGTGACATGCCACCTTTCCGGGTGCATATCACGCAGCGGCTCTTTTATCTGTTCTGTATAATATCAAAAATCATTTGATCGCCGCACCGATCATACCGGCCAGCTTCTTCTGCTCTGCCGGATCGGATTTGCCTGGAATCCAGTTCAGATCCTGGCCGTCTTCCTCATACCGCGGTATGATGTGAAGATGAAAATGGAATACGGTCTGTCCGGCTGCCAGTCCATTGTTCTGCACGATATTCAGGCCGTCGCAGTGAAGTGTATCCTTCATCGCGCAGGCAACCTTCTTAGCCAGCACAATCAGCTTCTGCAGCGTATCCTCGTCAATCTCATAGATATTGGCATAATGCTGCTTCGGCAGAATCAGGGCATGACCCTTCGTGGCAGGATTCAGGTCCAGAATTACCCGGAACAGATCATCCTCATAAACCGTATCGGAAGGGATCTCCCCTCCGGCTATCTTACAGAAAATGCAATCATTGTCTACCATCGTATACCTCCTGACTTATCTTGTCGTAATTATATATCGTAATAACTGCTGTTATCGTAACCGCCGTTCCATTCGCTTCTGTTCCTTCTGCCGCTGCCCTTTTTGCGGTAGAGAATCAGTGCCAGCACTGCACCGGCAATCAGGCCGCCGACATGTGCCGCATTATCCGTTCCGGCACTCATGACACCGTGATAGATTGAAAACGCCGCAAACAGCATCAGCTGTTCCGTACTCAGATCCTCCAGCCTGCCTCTGTTCATGATCACTATGAACAGGAGGCCGCCGACCACCCCGAAAATCGCACCGGACGCACCGCCGGATACCGCATAGGACCCCGTATGCATCGCCCAGTAATCGGATGCAAGACTGGACAGCACCGCACAGGCCATATAGAAAATCAGATAGCGGATATGCCCCAGCGCATGCTCGAGATTGTCACCGATAAAGGCAAGCACCAGCATGTTGTTGAAAATATGCGACGTGCCGAAATGAATGAAAGCACATGTGATCAGCCGCCAGTATTCGTGATTGTAAAATACATCCGGCCAGAAATCCGCTCCATGCAGATACATGTACTGCGCATCGGTCGTGTCGCCGCCCATGCTGAGCAGAATGAAGACAATAATATTCGCCGCAATAATCGCAGAATTAACAGGCGCCTTCGCAAAGTACGAATTTCCGCGCCTTCCGGAGTAATATGCCATACTGCTTCTCCTTTTTTAATCTACGATTATCTTATTCCAGAAAGCAGGGAATGTCAATTACGGTGCAGGGAGCGCTTTACCGGCTCATCCTCCGCCTCATCGTATGCGTAATTGCCTTTGAGCAGATCGCCCCAGAATTCATTTGTCTCCTCACCGTGCATTCGCCTGCCGGACAGCCCGGCGCGGATTTTCCGCAGCAGAAAAATGAACAGACAGCTTGCCGCCATCAGCACAACCGTCAGCACCTGCGCACCTACCGTCAGGCCGGCTGCCCGGACGGCTTTGTCCATCACACCGGTATTATAGAAGATCAGCATCAGCAGGCACAGCCCCGTAACGGCAAGCGGGACAGAAAAATGATGCGGCATGATGTCCGTCTCCTTCTTTCCCTTTGCGTTCTGAAACAGGCCCTCGAATAGATTCTCCTGCGTCTGTGTTTCCGTCTCCTCCTCTTCTATCCAGGGCGCTTTCTCATCCGCCGCATCCGCTTTCTCCGTTTCCTCCCCTGCCGCCTGCTTTTCATCTGTCTCTTCCTGCTGCAGCCGGATCTCAGCCTCCGCCGCCCGGGCCAGAGCCGGAAGGCTTTTCAGCTGACTCAGATGAAATCCCGGCGACTTCACCATCCGATACAGTTCATAGACAAGGAAAACGCATTGCCTGTCGTCATAATCAACCCGCTCCAGCAGATCGCCTGCCAGTTCACGCAGTCCGTCGGCGAAATCATGGTGATATCCGGGCACATAGGCAAAGCGTACCTGCTGCATTTCAGGATCCGTAAAAATATACGCCGGATCGAGCAGAACGGAATCCGGATCAAGCAGATACTCATCCACCGCGGACGACATCTCCGTAATACTCATCAGCAGCCGGCGCAGCATGTCATACGGCAGCGAGCGCTGCGCCGTAAAATCCTGATAAGAAAGCAGGCCGGTTACATCATAGCGGTAAACACCCGCCGCATCTTCATACTGTACGCTGAAGGGAAGCAGCGCTTCCGACTGCGCATTGCCCAGCATCAGGTCCTCGTAAGAGCCTTCCTGCACGCCGTCTCCCTGTATGATCAGCAGCGTCCGGCACGATTCCCTGGCCAACGTAATATCCATCCAATTCCCCCTTTCTCTATGCAATCCGGCCGCCGGCCTCTGCAGGCCGGTCAGCCGGTCAGATCATCCTTCAATTTGTCACGCAGAATATCTCCGACATAATCGATGCGGAATACCGTCGCATCCCTGCCGTAATCAAACGATCCCCGACGCGTAAACGGCCGGGCAAATCCCGGATAACGCGCCGTTCCGGATACGCTGCCGCTGGCACTGACGCGCAGACGCAGTGCATCCGAAACCGCATTGCCTGCGCCCGCCGAAACGGACGCGCTGGCCGCCATCAGACTGCCGGAAGGATTTTCCGCTTCGGCATGTTCTGAAAAGACTGCCTGCTCGCAGCTGCGGTACAGGCAGCTGTGCATGATGACCGTATCGTGTCCGGTCATCATCAAAAACAGCATGGCCGCCAGAATAAATGTGATGAAAGGTACTACAAAGGACGCTTCGACCGTGAAGCTTCCTTTCAAAGTCATCTGTCTCACCCCTTCCATGCAAAATACCAGTTCAGAATATAAAAAGCCGTAAAAAACGGCATGTACGGCAGTGCGGCGCGGCGCTGCCCGCGGGCAATCAGGATAAGACCGACGGCCGCTGCAGCCATAAACCCGGATATGCAGATCACAAACGTGTCCTCCGCGCCGATAAAAAAGCCGGTTACCAGAATGCAAAGTCCGTCGCCCATACCGACCGCGCCTTTCGTGATCAGGGAATACAGACACACCAGCACGCCCGGGATGCAGCCGGCAACCAGCGGCCATACGCCCTGCTGCATACTGCCGCAAAGCAGTGCAATCACCGCCTCCGCGCCGGCCCCTGCCAGAATCGGCCATACAAAAAATTCTCTGTGCCGGACATCACTGACGGCAGGATAAAGAAGATTCAAAAAAGTCAGCCATCTGATCATTCTCCGCCCCCGCACTTCGGACATGCATGCAGCCCTTCACCGGCCGCATCATCCTGTGTCATGGTGCCGACTGTCCGTTTCAGAGCGCTGCACTGCCGCGATGTATGGTATGTCTCGCCGTATGCCGTAATATAGACTGCAGACGGGTCCGCGATATCATCGCCGCACAGGGCGCACTTTTTGTAGCGGCTTCCGTATATATTCCGCTGCCCGCTTAACGCCTCCGGCGCTACGCTGCGGATTCCCGGATGCAGGTAGACACAATTCGGATCTTTATGATAAGCCACGCCGTTTTCCGCCACATATACCTGTCCGCCGCCGTCTCCGGATGCAGAAGAGCCGTCTCCGGTTCCTCCCGTATCTCCCAGCCATGCACGCGTACTGACCGTATCTGTAACCGGAATCCGGATATGAAGCGGCAGCTTCAGACGGTAATGCGCGTGCAGCGTTATAATATGATCCGCACTTGTTTCCGCCTGCAGCAGTATGCCGGCAGCGCCGCCGGCCATATCGAGGTTAGCTCCCTGTTCGAGGCAATCCGCCGCAAAAAAAGCTGCCGCTTCTGCTGTTCCCGTTCCGTTTTCCGCCGCGGAAAAGGCCGCTGTCTGCCGTGCTGCACTGCACAGCAGAACATTGATCTGCTCCGCTGTACCCAGTGCACCGAACAGGCTGTAAACAGCAGCCAGTGCAAAAAGGCACAGCGGCATCACCAGCGCGGCCTCCACGGTCAGACTGCCGCTGCGGCGTCCGAATGCCAGCCGTAAAAATTTTTTTGCTGCTCCGATTTTCTGTTTTGAAAAATAGTGTGTGTGATTATTTTCAGCCGGCATATGACTCACCTCCTCACTCATCAGCCGCCGCCGTCTGATCCGAAACATAGGTATATTCACAGGTATAGTCCGACTTCACCGTGCCCTGCCACAGAGTGAATACCGGTTTGATCTGCACGCTGCCGGTAAACCGGGCTTCGGTCACGTTGCCGGCAAAAGAGAAATTCTCATAACCTGCAGAAAGCCGTGTATTCAGCTCCATCATGTCGAGCATCCGCCGGATTCTGGTTTCTTTCGGCACCATGATAAGCAGTATCGACAGATATTGTCCGTAAGTCAGGCCATCGCTGTCTTTGGCATACGATGATGCATTGTTCTTCCCGGCTAGTTCATTCAGATTCTCCAGGGAAAGGTTCCACGAATTCCTGTCCTTGAGCAGCGGCACCTTCCTGCCTTCCGCCAGTGCGCTGCAGTCCACTGCCGCCTCGGCGCCCGCCCAGCACAGCGTAAGCAAAAGCTCCACTATCAGGGAAGCACCCGGCAGCGGCAGCGCCGCGCCGATCGCCGTCGACAGCTCCGCGACCTCCCGGATACGATCCGGGTCCGTCCGCAGATACAGAAGATTCATCATCAGGCGTATACCGTCAATCGCCGCAAAAGCACTCTCAAGATTTTCTTCATCCGAACCGTGTCCGAAAATGATGAATTCCCGCTCATAATCCAGTGCGCTCTCTGCCTGGCCGGTATCATCCTTCGGTTTTTCCGTCAGACAGCCGAATTTATCAAGAATATAGACATCCAGAAGAAGATCATCCGTGAGGAGAGACCCGTCCGCCGCAGCTTTCTCAGACTGCGCACTGAGATCTTCTCCCGCCTCCTGATAATCCTCAAACTCATCGGCAGCAACCGTCTTTTCCGCTTCGCCTGTCTGAAAAGTACAGGAAGAAATATCGGCCGACTTAGACGAGACCGGCTGGTCGCCCATGACGATCTGCAGAAGGTTTCCCTTCAGCCACTGCCCGATGCCCTTGCGGGGATCGGCCGCCTTGACGGCGCCGCCCTCTCCCGGGTCCGCCGGCTGCGCAGCACCGGCATCCGGGACGGCATTTTCTGCCTGCGCGGCTGCATCCGCCTCGGCCTGCGCCTGCTGCGCGCCCTGTGCCTCGATCAGATCCGCATATTCCTGCGCATTTTTGCCGGACTCCGTGTCCTTGTACCCCTCAAACAGTTCCTTCAGTTCCGAAGCCGCGATGTCCGCCATACGGTATTTCTCATATTTTCTGACCTGCTTCATGAGCGGTGACCAGCCATCTGATTCCAGCCCGTTATGTTTTGCCTGCGCGGCCGTATCCGCACTGGCATACATGGAGAGGAAACGGCCGCCCTCCTCCTTCTCAAGGTTCTTCTGCAGCATACCGTCAAAGGTCTTAAGCCCCGCATAATCGCTGCCGGCGTCAAACACAAACAGGTCATAACGATCCGACAGAGGCCTGCAGTACTGCGAAAACGTCATTTCCGCCGCCAGATCAGCATACCGTCTCGCCGCTGAGCTGCAGACATAAAATCTCGCAGACTCCAGAAGCGCCAGCCCGACGGCAATAATCAGCACCGTAACCACGCCGGCGTATACCGTGATAACACCGCGCAGCCTTCTCATATGGAGCTGCTCTGTGAAGAAATCTTATCAAAAATATTATTGACAACCGTCGTCAGCTGCTCCTTGAAAATAATGACAAGTCCGATCAGAACAACCAGAATCAGAATAATCTCCACAACGGCGACCGCATTTTCTTCCTGCACAAATCTTTTCATCAGGCGATCCAGGTTTTCACTCATATATACCTCCGATTCCTGCCGGCGCCTACATCGTCAGAACGGCCGGCACCATAACAACTATCATGACTACAACAAGCAGAAGTATCATCGGAAGAAGGAGCCGCAGCCCCGCTTTTCCGCCGATTTTCCTCGCATTATTCCTTCTGTTTCTTTCGGCGTTTTCCGCCTCCCTGAGCATCATGTCCTTCATACCCGGGCTTCCCTTGCGGATCAGCTGTATAAGCAGTCTGCAGAAATGCTGATAAGACACATTTTCCGTCCGCCTTGCAAAGGCGGCATAGGCTTCCGGCTCGGGTACGCCGGCATCAATGCCCGCCAGAGTATACTTCATTTCTTTGTACAGATAACTGCCGTATTTTCTCTCACGTTCGTCACTTTCGTATATATGAATAATTTCCGTCCAGCTGCGGCGGGCGGTCATGCCCGCGCCCAGCATCAGGCTCATCCGGTAAACAAAATCCGGATACTCCGCTGTCAGCTGCTGCCGCCGCTTTTCCGCCGCCTGCTGCAGCTTCCGGTCATTTCCGGCGATCAGCAGCGCCGCGGCGGCGGCAATCAGAAAAAGAATCGCTGCCGTCTGCGTTCCGTCTGCATAGCTCCAGACGACCGCCGTACCGTCAATGCTTTCCGGCAGCCTGAATCCTTCTTTCTCCGCCGTATGCCTGTTCTCCTCTTCCACGGCTTTTGCCAGCCTGCCCTTCAGTGTCTCATCCGTCGGGAACTGCGTGATCGTGATTTCTCTCGTTATCGTTTCCCGATAGTCTCCGTAGACAATCTCCGCCGTCACCGCCGTATGGGCCGGCACGTCAAATCCGGCATCCTGCACGAGGCTGCCATCGGCCCCGATCATATCGTAATCAGCCGGAATCCAGTTGATCGCAATGTTTTCTGATCCGTAGCTTCCGGCAAAAACGAGGTCGGAATCCACATGCTGCAGGTCTTTATTGCTGCCCGGCAGTGTCTCATCGATGTACGCCTCCACCTTCTTCATCAGCGCATTGCGCTCCCGCAGCGAATACTGCCGCGGATCGACCGTGACCGTCAGTTCCTCCTGCGTCTCGCCGACCTGCGCCTCGAGCGCAACCTGGCGGCTGCTGCCATCGGCAGACGCCCGTTCCAGTACATTGCCCTCTACAGGCATTTTCCCACCGGCAAACGACAGCAGAAGCCCTGCGGTGCAGATCAGCAAAATGCCGGCATACAGTATGACCATGTTTTTCAGATAGTATCTGACCATGAAAGTTTTCTCATCGGTACCCGGTTCCAGATGTACGGCCGCCTGTGCGCCCTTGCCTGTGAGCTTCCCGGAACGGAACAGGCTGGCAGGCAGACGCATCAGGATCCAGGCGGCACCCTTGCAGAGCCAGCGCAGATGCCGCGGTACTTTTTCATCCTCCATCCCGCTGCCCGGCTGTATCCGCAGTGTTTTCAGCACCGGAATCAATGCCGCTGCCAGCGCGGCAGCCCAGATCAACGCCGTTTTCAAAAGCATTCCCCCTTACAGACAGCTTGCCCGTCACACACGGATATCCAGAATCTTCTCTGCCAGAAAGACCGCCAGTATATACAGGCCAAGTGCACCGATCATGATGCCGTGCCCGACGGCACTGTTAAACAGCACGTCCATGTAATCGGAGGACACAAGACTGAGATAGAGCAGAATGCAAAGCGGAAAAATCTTCATCAGCCTGAGTTCGCTCTTTTTCTCAGTCAGCATCGTCTCGATATCCTCATTGACTTCGACGCGCATGCGCACGGCATCCGACATCCTCCTGATAATATCCGGCAGCGAGCCGCCGCTGCGGACCGCCGCGCAGAGAATTCTGACAAAATTGCGGATATCGCTGCTGCTGCACTGCGAGGCGAAGGCTTCCATGGCTTCGGCAAACGAAACATTGCTGTCCAGCCGGCACGCCGCCTCCTCAAAGGCCGGCAGCAGTTCTGTATAATCCTCCGGCGTGCGCCGCATATCCGCCAGCGTATCTCTTATGCACTTCTCGGCGGAAGCCCCGGCTGCTGCCGAAGAATACATCATCTCCATGGTTTTGCGGAACTGCAGCTGCATACGCATCTGCTTCTTCCGTCCCTCTTCCCGGTCCTTGCGCCGCAGCAGCACCGGCACGAACAGAACACCTGCCATGCAGAAAAGGAAATTCCGGAAACACAGCCACATGACGGCCGCAAGCACCAGCGCATAGAGCAGAGCTGTCTTCATGATTTCATTTCCCGTCATGTTCGGGTACCGGGCCAGAATCTTCTGTTTCCGGCTCAGCGTATTGTCTGCCATTCTGTCTTGTTTTGCTTCTGCTTTCGCAGCGCCTTCTGCCCTGCCGCCCCTCTTTTTTCCAATTGCTGCTCCTGCAAACCTGATTCCTTTTCTCATAGATCTGTCCTGTCTATCGCCGCCACCGCCAGTTTCCGGCGGTTATGCAGATGATTGTCCGTGCGCACCAGCGCACCGTCCACCCGCTCAGCCATCTTGCCATAGGCCGTCTGCTCGTGCAGCATGCCATCGCCGCCGTCAGGCTTATGCCTGTTCTCCCGGAAAACAAAAAGCGGATTCAGGCGGTATTCGCCGTCCTGCAGATCCAGAATCTCCGTGATCTCAAGGACACGGCGCGACTTGTCGCGCAGCCTTCCAAGATGGACGATCACATCGATCGACGAGGCGATCTGACTGCGCAGCGCCCGCAGCGGAATGTCATTGTCCATCAGTATCATCGTCTCCAGCCGCCGCAGCATATCGAGCGGGGAATTGGCATGTCCTGTGCTCATGGACCCGTCGGCGCCGGTGTTCATCGCCTGAATCATATCCAGCGCCTCCGCGCCGCGCACCTCGCCAACGATTATCCTGTCCGGCCTCATTCTCAAACTCGTCTTGATCAGATCGCGGATGGTGATGCTGTTTTCCCCGTCGCTGTCCGCCTGCCTCACCTCTAGGCTGACGAGATTCTTGATGCCGCGGATCTGCAGCTCTGCCGAATCCTCAATCGTGATAATCCGGGCATCATGCGGAATATAATCTGACAATGCGTTCAGAAAAGTCGTCTTGCCGCTGCTTGTCGCACCGCAAATGAAAATGTTGTACCGTGCCCTGACCAGGCAGCGCAGATAATCTGCCGCATCTTCCCCGAGCGATCCCCACCGGACCAGATTGTCCATGGTAATCCGCTCTTCCGGAAATTTCCGGATCGTCAGGATCGGTCCGTTGATCGCAACGGGATCCAGCACGACATTCACACGCGAACCATCCATCAGGCGGGCATCCACGATCGGCGAGCGCTCATTCACCTGGCGGTTCGCCCGCGACACGATCTGCCGTATGACATTTTCCAGTTTTTCACGTGATTCAAAATGTCTGTCCCAGGTATAGATACGGCCGTTTTTCTCATAAAATATACTGTCCGGTCCGTTCACCATGACCTCTGTGATGTCCGGGTCGTCAATTAACTCCTGCAAAAGGTCGAGCCGGCGTATGGAATTGAACAGTTCCTGCCGCAGCATCAACTTGTCCGCCGTACTCATAAAAACCTGTCTGCTTTTATTCAGGATGGCATTGTCGATGATCTGTCCGATTTCCTCATCCGTCAGCTGTGTATTCATGTCCATTCTGGCTCTGATCTCCTCGGACAGTCCGGCTTTGATTTCCTGATAATTCTTCAGTCAGCATCACCCCGCATTTCGATTTTCTCTGCTGCTTCACTGCCTGCCGTCTCCTGTATCATCTGCCGGTACTTTTCGATCAGCTGCATCTCCCATGTACTGCGGCCGCTCACCGCAATGATCCGGCTGCACTGCTCGAGAAGCTGCGCCGGCGGCACGTTCGGCCCGAAGTCGATCACCGCCGTCCCGTATTCGGTCTCATCCCGGATACCGGCGTTCAGCATACTCCACTCTTCTCCGCTGATCTCCGGAATTTCCCGCCCGTTTGCGGCCGGCGGAATATAGTGCAGCTCTCCTGCGCGGCGGGCGATCATGTCAACCCGCATACCGACACTTCCCTTGTACTGCTTCATGTAGTAAATGAGTTCGGAAAGGCCCGCTTCCTCCGGTTCATCGTGAATCTCCTGGGCTTCATGCGCCGCCGGTGCTGTCAGTGCCGTGAAATTCGTCACCATCTCCGCATTGATATAGAGGGTGCGCGTCTTCTCACTCTGCATTCGGCAAAGTTCAAGGACCTCCTCCGACCGCCGGCGGCTGCCGCACGGCACGTAGATCAGCCAGAGTTCATAGCTGCGCCGCATGCCCCGCACGGAGACGGCCGGCCTCAGGTCATTCTCCATACAGTAATCCAGCAGTACGCGGTATATATCGGCGGCTGACTGGTACTTGTAAATAATGGGAACGCCTTCTTCACGGCTTTTTCCTGTTTCATCCAGCATTACAGCATCGGATCTCTCCCTGACCCGCCGGCACTTTTCCCAGAGAGAAGAAGTGATCAGGCAGATCCCGGGCACCGTGCTCACTGCCGGCTCGGCGGCGGCGTCTACGTGCACCTTCACAATGAAAGGCGAATCCGGCATGCGGCTGATATAATCTGCCAGCCTGTCCGCGTAAACCCGCTGCGTGTCATAGATATCAAGTGTCAGATTTTTCATGGCAAATCTCCCCGCAGCAGGCAGCAGACAGCCGCTGCCAGAAAAATATGTACGGCAAAATGCATCAGCCACTGTGCGTGCTGCTTCATCTCCTGCGGCAGCATATAGGGCTGCACTTCGCGGCCCGTCAGTGCCGTCTTCAGATAGCGGAAGAAACAGGCAAAGCGTTCTCTGCCGATTCCATACCGCAATATCCGGTACACCGCCTCCGCCGCGCCGAATACACACGCCATGGCCATCACCTGAACAGCGCCTTTCGGCCCAAGGTATATTCCGGTCATCATGAACAGCTTGATGTCACCGGCACCGATCATCGACAGAGCAAAGAGCGGCAGACAGATCAGAAATGGCAAGGCCGCACCTGCCATAAATGAAGGAATTGCATGCCGGCCCTCCGACAGCAGCCGCAGCAGAATACCCGCCGCGCAGCCGGCCGCAATCAATCTGTTGGACACGCGGAATCTTCGCCTGTCCATCACCGCAGCTGCCCCAAGCAGCAGAAGAAGAACCGCTTCAGCAATCATAATCAATCTCCTTTCCCTGTCGATGTAAGCAAAGTATATCAGCCCCTGTCTGCCCGGTAAATTATCGCCTCCCGACAGGAAATCTCCTTCTTCGACATTTTGAGACGATTTTCTGCAGAACGCCTGCACGCCAGACCGCCCTCCGCATTCCCCCGCAAGACGCAGAAAAGGCCCGGACCTTCCGGTCCGGGCCTTCCTGCAGGACATCATCTGTCCGTGATTATTTGTCATCGTCCGCTGTCGATTTTTTAGCATCCGCCTTCTTCGCGGTCTCCGCCTTCGGCGCTTCCGCCTTCTTCGCGGTCTCCGCCTTCGGCGCGGTCTCCGTCTTCGGCGCTTCTGCTTTCTTTGCGGTCTCCGCCTTCGGCGCTTCTGCTTTCTTCGCGGTCTCCGCCTTCGGCGCTTCTGCCTTCTTTGCGGTCTCCGCCTTCGGCGCTTCCGCTTTCTTTGCGGTCTCCGCCTTCGGCGCTTCCGCTTTCTTCGCAGTCTCCGCATTCTTTGCGGTCTCCGCCTTCGGCGCTTCTGCTTTCTTCGCGGTCTCCGCCTTCGGCGCTTCTGCTTTCTTCGCGGTCTCCGCCTTCGGCGCTTCCGCTTTCTTCGCGGTCTCCGCCTTCTTTTCTGCAGCGGTCTTCTTCGCCGCCGTCTTCTTAGGCGCCGTCTTCTTCGCCGCCGTCTTCTCCGCTGCGGTCTCCTCCGCCGCCGTCTTCTTCGCTGCGGTCTTCTTCGCCGTAGTCTTCTTTGTCGTCGTCTTCTTTGCCGTCTTCTTTGCCGCGGTCTTTCTGGTTCTGCGGGTCTTCTTCGGCACTTCCTCAGCCGGCGCATCAATGATAACCGGCTTTACATAATCAAATTTGAAAATAACGACACCATAGCCGCCGAGCTTGTAGCCGATCGAATAATCCTTGTAGTCCCAGCCTATCTTCTCCGCCTCGATCGGTTCCGGATTCACCATGCCGTCACCGCCGAATTCCGGCGCATTGTCATTGAAAACTTCCGTGTATGTGCCCGGGCAGAGAACGCCGGAACGGAAGAAATCATACTGAACCGGAGAGAAGTTGAAATGGCAGAGCAGGCAGTTCTTGCCGCTCTTTGTCATACGGCAGAACGTCAGCATGTTGTGCTGCGCATCGCCGCCGTTGATCCACTCGAAACCGGCATCCTCTTCATCCTGCTCGTAGAGCGCCGGCTGCGTTTTGTAAAAATGAAGCAGTGCCTTATAATAACGCTGCAGCTGCCTGTGCTCCTCATAATTGTCGAGCAGATACCAGTCGAGTGCCTTATTTTCATTCCACTCTTCGTGCTGGCCCCACTCCTGTCCCATAAACAGAAGCTTCTTGCCCGGATGCATGGTCATCAGGCCGTAGCCGACACGCAAATTGCCGAACTTGTTTTCCATGTTGCCCGGCATCTTATAGAGCATGGATTTCTTCAGATGAACAACTTCATCATGCGACAGCACGAGAATGTAGCGCTCGCTCTGCGCATAGGAAAAGCTGAACGTGATCTCATTCTGAATATACTGTCTGAAATACGGGTCGCACTGCATGTATTCGAGGAAATCATGCATCCAGCCCATGTTCCATTTATAGGTGAAACCGAGGCCGTTGTCGTTGACGTCTCCGGTCACCTTCGGCCAAGCCGTGGATTCCTCCGCGATCGTCATCACGCCCGGATAATCCTTGTGAATGATCGAATTGAAATGTTTGATAAATTCGATTGCTTCGAGGTCTTCCTTGCCTCCGTATTTGTTCGGCACCCACTCGCCGTCCTTGCGGCCGTAATCCAGGTACAGCATGGAAGCCACCGCATCCACACGCAGACCGTCGATGTGATATTTATCTGCCCAGAACGCCGCATTCGCAATCAGGAAATTGGAGACCTCGTTCTTCGCATAGTTGAAGCAGTAGGTGCCCCAGTCGCGGCGCTCACCGCGTCGCGGGTCCGCATGCTCGTACAGCGGCGTACCATCAAAACGTGCGAGGCCGAATTCATCCTTCGGAAAATGTGCCGGCACCCAGTCGAGGATGACACCGATTCCATGTGCATGCATATAATCAACAAAATACATGAAATCCTGCGGTGATCCGTAGCGTGCTGTCGGTGCATAATATCCGGTCACCTGATAGCCCCAGGAACCGTCAAAAGGATGCTCCGGAATACCCATCAGTTCAATGTGGGTGTAGCCCATATCGTTGACATACTCCGCCAGTTCCTGTGCGGCACGGCGGTAGTTGTAGAAGCCGTCCGGGTCCTCGTCATAATCCTTGCGCCAGGAGCCGAGATGCACCTCATAGATGGACATCGGCTTGTCCTTGTAAACCATGTAGCCGTGGTTTTTCTTGTTGTCCTGCCACTCCTCGTCATGCCATTCGTATGTATTCAGATTGGCAACGACAGAGGCGTTATCCGGACGGCGCTGCGATGCATTGCCATACGGATCGGCTTTCAGCACGACATTGCCGTTTTTATCCTCAATGGCGAACTTATACAGCCAGCCTTCGCCGACACCAGGCACAAAAAGCTCCCAGATGCCGGTAGTGGAGATCATCTCCATGGGACTCTTGCTTCTGTCCCAGGAATTGAAATCGCCAACTACACTTACACTTCTGGCATTCGGCGCCCAGACAGTGAAATACGTGCCTGCCTGTCCGTCCTCCTCTGCCAGATGTGCCCCCATTTTGTTGTAGATTTTATAATGATTCCCCTGAGCAAAAAGATAGGTATCCAGTCCTGTAAGTCTGTGTTCAAGTCCCATAAATAAACCTCCTGCTTATATGCTATAAGAGTTTTATGCCTCTTTGTTTACAGTACTCATACTGTGATGCAGGCCATACGGAGGCCTGTACTTCACCGATATGTCCTTTTTCAAGAAGGTACATACACAATCTTGACTGTCCGATACCGCCGCCGATCGACTGCGGCAGTGTACCGTCTACGAGTTTCCTGTGGAAATCAAGATTGAGTCTGTTCTCCGCATGTTCCGCTTTCAGCTGGCGGAGCAGGCTCTCCTTATCCACACGGATTCCCATCGAAGAAATTTCGAAAGCCCTGTCAAGCACCGGATAATACAGAAGGATGTCGCCGTTCAGTTCCCAGTCATCATAGTCAGGCGAACGGCCGTCGTGCTTCTGTCCGGATTTCAGCAGTCCGCCGATCTTCATGAGGAAAACGGCATGGTGCTCGCGCACGATCGCATCTTCTCTCTCCTTCGGCGTCAGATCCGGATACCGGTCTTCCAGTTCCTGTGTGGTAATAAAATATATATCATCCGGCAGACGATTCGTAAGTGCCGGAAAATGTTCGTGAACCAATGCCGCGGTCTTCTTCACGGCGCCGTAGATCTCGCGTACGGTCTTCTTAAGATATTCTTCATTTCTGTCCTCAGGCAGAATGACCTTCTCCCAGTCCCACTGGTCAACATATAAGGAATGAAGCGGGTCACAGACTTCATCCCGCCGTATTGCATTCATGTCGGTATAGATTCCTTCATGAACCGGAATCTGATATTCATACAAGGCATAGCGCTTCCATTTTGCAAGACTATGTACAATCTCCAGGACTTCCCCCGTCTCTTTCACATCGAATGCAACCGGTCTCTCAACACCGTTGAGGTTATCATTGAGGCCGCTGTCCTTCGGGACAAACATCGGTGCTGAAGCTCTGCTCAGATGCAGCACTTTGCAAAGTTCATCCTCAAAATTATGTTTAAGCAATCTGATGGCGGCCTGTGTCTGCATCAGATCGAGTTTCTGCGTGTATGGTTTCATGAAATGCCTTTCTAAAAAGAAAAGCCTCTCCTGACAGTCAGACTGACAGGAGAGACCTTCAGTAGCCCATTAATTATTTATTAGCGTTGATGATCTTGAGCCATTCAGGGATAACCTTGAACATATCTCCAACTACGCCGTAAGTAGCACGGCCGAAGATCGGAGCTTCAGGGTCCTTGTTGATGGCAATAACTGTCTCAGCGCCAGTGATGCCGGCAAGATGCTGGATAGCACCTGAAATACCGCAGGCAACATAAACTCTCGGTCCAACTGTCTTACCAGTCTGTCCTACCTGATGAGCATGTGCAATCCAACCTGCATCTACAGCAGCTCTGGATGCACCAACGGTAGCGCCGAGTGCCTCAGCGAGTTCATAGATAACACCGCCCTCCTGATATGGAGCAGGACCGCCGCAAGCACGGCCGCCGGCAACGATGATATCAGCCTCTTCGAGGTTAACCAGCTCAGCAACTTCTTTAACTCTCTCACGGATCTTTGTTCTGATCTGTGCAGGATCCATATGGATGTCTTCTTTAATGATAGTGCCTTCTGTACCTTCCTTGAATTCCGGTCTCTTGAATACGCCAGGACGGCAGGTACCAAGCTGCGGACGAGTGTGCGGGCACATGATCATAGCCATGAGGTTGCCGCCGAATGCCGGACGGGTCCATACCATGTTCTGTGTCTCTTCGTCATACTCAAGGCCTGTGCAGTCTGCGGTAAGACCTGTCTTCAGCTCGCAAGCAAGCCTTGGTCCAAGGTCACGGCCGTTGTTGGTAGCACCGATCAGGATAACTGATGGGAGGTACTTGTCAACGAGTGTGTGCAGTGCATGTGCATAAGCATCTGAAGAATATTCGAAATACTCATCACCTTCAACTGTGATGACTTCATCTGCGCCATAGTTCAGGCAATCCTGAGCAACTTTGGAAGCATCACCTGCAACAACAACAGCGATCAGCTTCTGACCCATCTTATCTGCAAGACGGCGTCCCGGATTGAGAAGTTCATAGCCAACCGGCTTTGCAACGTTCTCTTCTGTTTCTACGAATACCCAAAGGTTTTTATAATTCTCAAACATTACCGTTACCTCCTTTACAGTACTTTAGCTTCTTTGAGGAGATCGGCAAGCTTTGTTGCTTCTACCTTTGGATCCTCATCTTCGATCATTGTGCAGTTATAAGTTCTGTTAGGTGTATATGTCTTCTTAACGTTAGTCGGTGAACCCTTCAGGCCGCACTTAGCTTCATCAATGCTCTCCATATCTGCGAATGTGATGACATTGATCTCTTTCTTCTTAGCTGCTCTCTTGGACTTGAGAGTTGCATATCTTGGCTCGAAAGCTGTCTTGTTAACTGTAACAAGAGCAGGAAGCTTAGCGGAGATAATATCATAACCCTGATCGCTCTCACGCTTTACAACTACTTCGTCACCGTCGATGGATGCTTCTGTAACATAGGTCAGAACCGGCAGATCCAGATGAGCGCCGATTTCAGGACCAACCTGACCGGTATCACCATCGATAGCCTGCTTGCCGCAGAAGATAACATCGAACTTGCCATCTTTTCTCTCGATCTGCTTGATAGCCTCAGAGAGGATGTAGCTTGTTGCTAAAGTATCGGAACCGCCGAACTTTCTGTCGCTGCAAAGATAAGCTGTGTCGCCGCCTACGCTAAGGCACTCGGTAAGAGCTGCTTTAGCCTGATCCGGGCCCATGCTTAACAGAGTGATCGTGGTGTTCTCCGGATCAGCATCCTTAATTCTGGCTGCGATCTCAAGAGCGTAAGCGTCGAAAGTATTGACGATACTTGGAACGCCTTCACGAATCAGCGTGTTTTTCACAGGATCGATCTTGATTTCTGTAGTATCTGGTACCTGTTTTACACATACTAAGATTCTCACAATAATACCTCCTTATTATACGGTATGATTATCTATCATATCCATAACATAACCATCACTTCTAATTTACACACTTTGCAAACTGTTGTCAAGGTGTTTGACCACTTCCGGCAAAGTATAAAAAACTGCACAATTGCGCGATTTTCAGTCACTCACGATTTGTGGGTTTTACACTCCCGAAGTCCTCCGGCAGAAGCAGGAACATTGCCGCTTCTTCGTATTTATTGTCGAGCACTGTCATGAAAAGATTCTTCATATTCCGCTTCTCAAGACTGGCCACGGCATCATCCACAATCGCCATGATATCTTCGTAGTTGATTTCCTCGCCTTCCTGTATACGGCCGACCAGCTGCTGACGCAGCGATGCCTGTGCCTCTTCGGAAATATCGTAGCCCTTCTTCTTCGCATAGCCGACGGCCAGCTGAACAAGCTCGGTCTCATTATATTTGCCGATATGAATGATATTCAGGAACTTGCTGCGGATGATATTCGATCTGCCGAACAGTTCGAGCATTTTTTCCTCGTCTATCTCGAGAACGATCGCCACATCCTGATCCTCCCGCACGACATAATTGGAAATAATGCCGAGGGAACGATCATTCAGATTGCCTGCGTTTTCGATAATCAGGCAGCCGCCGCTGAGCTTTGCGAAAATCGACGTGAAGTCGCGTGCATTGAGTTCGTCCGCGTCCGCGCGCACCAGTCTGTTCTTGTCGCAGACGCCGTAGGTGTTGAGTGCCTTGGCAATGCCGATCGCAATCTGATTCTTGACGCTCATATCCTTGCCGGTGACAATGAAGTTGATATCATACGGTGCAAGCAGATCGACATCCTGTGATTCAAACTGCGTAAATGTCTTCTGGAGCTGACTCTTGATGCTGTCCACGTTGGCTACGGATCCGAAAATATCCATGACCGTATCGGATGCCCGGCTGGTCTCCGAAATATCGTTGTCATCAATCGTTTCATCCTCGTCGTCGCTGTAGTCATCCTCTTCTTCGAGGTCCTGCTCGCTGATCATCTTTTCCTTGAACTCGTCATCGTCAAAGGATGCGTCTTCCTCTATGATCTCGTCCTCGTCCTCATCTTCGTCTTCGTCGTTGTATTCGTCCTCATCGTCGCCGAATTCATCTTCGTCGATATTGATCTCGAATTCATCAACAGAAGGTCTGCCAGCGGACTTTGCCGGTGCGGCTTCTGCTTTCTCCGGCTTTGCCTTTTCAGCTTCCTCATCGGCAGCTGCGGTCTCTGCCTGACCGGCCGCCTCTTTCCTGTCTGCATTTTCTTCTTCCGCTGCTTTTGACAGGAATTCAGCTGCATCCAGGGAAACATCTGCGCTGTCTTCGTCTTCGATTTCGTCCTCATCCTCGTCGGAAATTTCTTCTTCTGCGGATGGCACTGCCTCGATGGCTGGCTCTGCTTCAGCGGCTGGCTCTGCTTCAGTGGCTGCCTCTGTCTCCTCGGCTGGCTCTGCCTTAGTGACTGCCTCTGCTTCCTCGGCTGGCTCTGCCTCGGCGGCTGTCTCTGCCTCCGCCTCATCTGCTGCAGACTGCTGCATCGGTTTTTCCGAACTGCCGCCATCGGCAAACAGTTCACTTACAATATCCTGATCTTCGTCTTCAGCCGGAGTCTCCACGATTTCATCATCTGTCTCTTCGTTTTCGATTCCGCTGTCGATCTCTGTCTCCACGGCAGGTTTGATCTCGAATCCGTTTCGTCTGGTTTCCGGCGCATCAATTGCCTCATTGATGATGGCATCAATGCGCTCATCGACATCCATTCCGTTCAGACGGTTATCTTCTTCAATCTCTGCCTCTTCGATGGCACGGACGGCTTCGCTGACATTCTCGTCCATCTCGTCCATGTTGATTTCATCCTCATCGTCGTACTCTTCTTCCGGAGGTGTTTCGTTGAGGTGCATGAAATCGGTTATGATACTGCGCTTTTCTTCTTCTTCTTTCTCAGCGGCAAGCCGTTCGGCTTCTGCCTTCTCGGCCGCTGCCTTCTCGGCGGCAATCCGTTCGGCTTCTGCTTTCTCAGCCGCTGCTTTCTCTGCGGCGATTCGCTCGGTTTCTGCCTTCTCAGCGGCGATTTTTTCGGCCTCCGCCTTCTCGGCCGCTGCTTTCTCTGCGGCGATTCGCTCGGCTTCTGCTTTCTCGGCCGCTGCTTTCTCGGCGGCGAGTCTTTCAGCCTCCGCTTTCTCGGCCGCTGCCTTCTCGGCGGCGAGTCTTTCAGCTTCTGCCTTCTCGGCCGCGATTCGCTTAGCTTCTGCCTTTTCAGCAGCAAGTCTTTCGGCCTCCGCCTTCTCCGCCGCTGCTTTCTCTGCGGCGATTCGCTCGGCTTCTGCTTTCTCAGCCGCTGCTTTCTCTGCCGCGATTTGCTCGGCTTCTGCCTTTTCAGCAGCAAGTCTTTCGGCCTCCGCCTTCTCGGCCGCTGCCTTCTCAGCGGCAAGTCTTTCGGCCTCCGCCTTCTCGACTTCTGCCTTTTCCGCGGCAAGTCTTTCGGCCTCCGCTTTCTCAGCTTCTGCCTTTTCTGCCGCAAGTCTTTCGGCCTCCGCTTTCTCGGCTTCTGCCTTCTCGGCGGCAAGTCTTTCGGCCTCCGCCTTCTCGGCTTCTGCCTTCTCGGCGGCAAGTCTTTCGGCCTCCGCCTTCTCCGCC
>OMWM01000029.1 GCA_900314775.1 uncultured Eubacteriales bacterium
CACGGTGCAAACCTTGGGAGTCGCTTTGGGGTTCGTCGGCAACTACGCCCCTTATGGACTTTCACCACAGACTGACGGCATGCCCGTCATACGAAAAAAAAGCCCTGCTGACAAATGCAGGGCTTTCGGCTGGATGGAGGTGGATTCGAACCACCGAAATCAGTGATAGCAGATTTACAGTCTGCCCCCTTTGGCCACTCGGGAATCCATCCACATTTACGGTTTTACAATACCATAAATATTATTCGTTTTCAAGATTATTTTTGCTCTTTCCGCGCGGAACCCGGTAGACCGCAGCCGACAGCGGCGGCATCCGCAGCCTTACATACCAGCCGCAGACCGGTACCGTCTCCTCTTCGAGCGTATAGCCGTCTTCATACGTCAGCATGAGACGGTGCATGACCTCGCCTTCCAGGATGCCAGCCAGCCATACAGGAATGTCTTCTTCCTGAACGCTGTTATTGTTGTTGATCACGGTCAGAACCGCATCGCTGTCATCGAAGCGCGCATAATACATGCAGCCGTATTTGCCGCCAAGCAGTTTGAAAGAACCGCGTTTGAGCGCCGGTATCGACTTGTGAATCGCGATCATGTCTTTATGGAAACGGATCATCTCCTTGTTCTCATGTCCCCACGGATACGTGCGGCGGTTATCCGGATCCGTCCATCCGCACATGCCGGCTTCATCGCCGTAATAGACGGTCGGCGCACCCGGCCATGTCATCTGCGCGACCACGACCTCCCGCATCACGCAGTAGGAAATATTCTGCGAAGCCGCTTCATGTCCCGCCGAACTGATACGGCCGCTCCGGTGGTTTGTCCTGGTCAGGAACCGCGAATGATCGTGATTCGACAGCTCATTCATCGCGGCCTGCTTGGCCTTATACTGGAAATTGGCCATATTATACCGCATGGTGCTGCTGAAATAATCGAAATTATTGTAAAGGTATTCGTTGCCGGAATCGCTGTGCTTCTCCATGCCGGTGAAAAACCATGTAAACGGCTCCATAAAGGCGCTGTAGTTCATGATGGAATCCCACTGGTCGCCGCGCAGCCAGGCCGAAGAATCGCCGTAATCCTCCGCCAGAATCAGTGCGTCCGGATTGGCCTGCCGCACCGCCTTGCGGAACTTCTTCCAGAACTCATGGTTGAAGCCCTCGGAATGCCCGAGATCCGCCGCCACATCAAGGCGCCATCCGTCGCAGTTATACGGCGGAGAAACCCATTTCTGTCCGATCTCGAGGATCTTGTCCTCCAGTTTCTTCGAGCCCTCATAATTCAGCTTCGGCAGGGTGTCAAAGCCCCACCACTTCTCATAATCGTTGTTATCCGGCCAGCTGTCAGACGAAAAATTAAAAAATTCTCTGTACGGACTGTCTGCGGACTTGTACGCCCCCGCCGGATACTGTCCGCTCCTGGCATAGATGCCCTCGCGGTCCATCCACCGGTTAAACGATCCGCAGTGATTGAAAACACCGTCCAGAATCACCCGCATGCCTGCCTTGTGCACCTGTGAGACAAACCAGGCAAAATACCGGTTGCTTGCCTCCAGATTGGCCTTCGACGTAACCCGCCGGATATAGCGGGATGCGTGCTGGTTGCAGTCATCATTTGTCTTCAGAATGCTGCCGCCGTCATCGACAATCTTCGCCAGATGCGGGTCGACATATTCATAATCCTGTGTGTCATATTTATGATTGGACGGCGATACAAAGATCGGGTTGAGATAGAGCACTTCCACCCCGAGATCCTTCAGATACGGGAGCTTATCCAGAATACCCTGCAGGTCTCCGCCGTAAAATCTGGCCACGTCATAGGATTCCGGCAGACTGTCCCAGTCCTTCACACGCTCCGTATGGCGTCCGGCATATGCATATTCATCGGTCAGTACATCATTTGTCCTGTCACCGTTGCAGAAACGGTCCGTGAATATCTGATACATCACTGCGCCGTAGGCCCAGCTTGGCACATCAAACGTCGGATTCATATAGAATTCACGCCGGTCGCCGCCCATATTGCCGAAACCAAGCTTATCAAACACGCCCATGCCGTCGTCCCATCGAATCTCAAAATGGTAGCTCATACCTGCATCATGGCAGAAAATATGGGCTACATAATAATCGAAAAGGGAGTCGGCAAAATCAAACTCCATCCTGACAAGTTGCGCATCAGATCTGAAATAATAGCGGCTGTCGGAGTGTTTGATCGTACGGAGCCTGATTTTGGCGTACCACCCATCTTCTGTCTTTTCAAAAGAGCGGTAAAACGGTGTTCCGTCCGAGAATAATGCTGCCTTTTCCTGTTCGTTCATAGTCTAATCCCCTTATTCTCTACATTGTATAATAGATACAAAATGAATGCAAGTATTTCGGCCATTTTCGACAAAAAAAGGACAGTCACACGGGCTGTCCTTTTACATTTCAGATAAAAGTCACGCTTCCGGTTCCACCGGCGCTTCGGCTGATTTGTCAAACAGCGCCTCGAATTCCTCACGCGTGATCTTCTCTTTCTTCATCAGAAGATCTGCGGACGCATGCAGCACGTCGATGTTCTCCTCGATAATCCTGCGTGCTTTTTCATGGCACTCGCCGATAATCCTCTTGACTTCCTCGTCAATCACGGTGACGGCTTCCTCGCCGTAGGACTTGGAATGCGCCAGATCGCGGCCGATGAAGACTTCATCGCTGTCGTCGTCATAATTGATCAGACCGACGCGGTCCGACATGCCGTACCGCGTAACCATGGCACGCGCCATGTTCGTCGCCTGCTTGATATCCTGCGAAGCACCTGTCGTGATGTCGTGGAAAATAAGTTCCTCCGCCACACGGCCGCCCAGAGATACCGTGATCTCATTGAGCATCTTCGACTTCGTGTAGAACATCTCATCCTTCTCAGGCAGCGGCATCGTATATCCTGCCGCTCCCATGCCGGTCGGAATGATCGAAATCGTATAGACCGGTCCGACATCCGGCAGCACATGGAAAAGGATCGCATGGCCGGATTCGTGGTAAGCGGTGATCTTCTTCTCCTTGTCGGAGATGACACGGCTCTTCTTCTCCGCGCCGATACCGACTTTGACAAACGCCTTCCGGATATCATCCTGTCTGATGAAGGATCTTCCGTCCTTGGCCGCGTAGATCGCCGCCTCGTTCATCAGGTTCTCGAGATCCGCACCGGTAAAGCCGGCTGTCGTCTGTGCGATCTGGTCGAGGTCCACATCGTCGCCAAGCGGCTTGTTACGCGCATGCACTTCCAGAATCTCACGGCGTCCCTGAATATCCGGTCTGCCGACAGCGACCTTCCGGTCGAAACGGCCCGGACGGAGAATCGCCGGATCAAGAATATCAATACGGTTTGTCGCTGCCATCACGATGATGCCGGTGTTGACGCCGAAACCATCCATCTCGACGAGCAGCTGGTTGAGCGTCTGCTCTCTCTCATCATGGCCGCCGCCGAGGCCTGTGCCTCTGCGCCGCGCCACGGCATCGATCTCATCGATGAAGACAATACACGGCGCGTTCTTCTTCGCCGTCGCAAAAAGATCACGGACACGGGAAGCGCCGACGCCGACATACATCTCCACGAAATCCGAACCGGAAATGCTGAAGAACGGAACGCCGGCCTCGCCGGCTACCGCCTTCGCCAGCAGCGTCTTGCCGGTGCCCGGAGGGCCCGTCAGAATGACGCCTTTCGGAATGCGGGCGCCGACATTCAGATATTTCGCCGGATCCTTGAGGAAATCGACAATCTCCTCGAGATCTTCCTTCTCTTCCTTCAAACCGGCGACATCCTTGAAAGTCACCCGCTGCTTGTTATCCGCCTGCTTCGCGCGGCTCTTGCCGAAGTCCGCCATCTTGTTGTTCGCGCTCGCCGCGGCTGCCTGGCTGCTGAAAAACGAAAACAGGAACCACAGGAATATGATGCCGAGGATCAGAATCGCTCCGTTCTGGTAAAACCAGCTCGTCCGGTTCCGCACATCGGTCACGACGTAATCCGTGTAATCCTGCTCATCCAGCCACTGCTGGACGTCGTTGACATCGGTTACATAAAAACTCTCGCTGTCGTCGTCCGACCAGGTGACCTCCACCATGCCGGTCGGCGTCTCGCGGTTCGGTTCGATATAGAGAGATTTGATCTGATCTCTCTTATCATCGAAGCTGTTCTGGAAATCCGTATATGTGTAATCACCCGCGTTGAACAGATAGGTGTTGTCTGCAAAAACCAGAACCAGCAGCGCTACCGCCAGCACGATGATCCATATACCGAAATCCGCACCTGTTCTTCTCTTTCTCTTATTCGTATTAGCCAAAGAAGCACCCCCTGCTGTCAGTGATCAGTCATCAGGATTCTCCACGACACCGATATACGGAAGGTTCCGATACCGCTGTGCATAGTCAAGGCCGAAGCCGACAACGAATTTATCCGGAATCACAAAGCCCGTGTAATCGGTATCCACCGGTGCTGCACGTCTTTCCGGCTTGTCCAACATCGCACAGATCCGGATGCTCTTCGGATTCCGTTTCTTGAGAATCTCCACCAGATAATGCAGCGTATTGCCGGAATCCACGATGTCTTCCGCAATCAGGACATTCTTTCCCTCAATTGACTGATCGAGGTCCTTGAGGATCTTGACCACACCGGAGGATTTTGTGCCGCTGCCGTAGCTGGAAACCGACATGAAATCCATTGTTACCGGACAGGTAATATTCTGTGCAAGCTCACACATGAAAAAAACGGCTCCCTTCAGGACGCAGATCATGCTGACCTCTTCATCGCCGTAATCCTTGCTGATCTCGGCGCCAAGCTCTGCAATCCGGCTCTTAAGCTGCTCTTCCGGTATCAAGGTACTGATCTTATACTCCATTTTTCTCTCCTCGCCTAAAATATTCATGACGGGTCCGGCTCCAGGCGGATCTCCAGAATCCGCTGCGTCTCCTCCGTCACCATATAGCTGCTGCTCAGGCGTCTCCCGCCGGGCATGCAGATAATACAGTCACCGTCTGCCGCGTAATAAGCGCGCTCCCGGACGTTTCTCGGAACACGGTCGTCAATCAGAACACGGCCGAGCTTCTTCCGGTGTCCGGCAATCATCATATAATCTCCGCTCCGGCGTTTCCTAAGTATCAAAATATGTTTCATTTTATCATAATCAATCCATTTCGTACACATATTTTGCGGTACCGGCGCTTTTTTATCATAAGGAAACAGCCGCATCCGCACCGTCCCGATGCCGGGCAGACAGACGGCGGCGGGAAAGGTCTCCACCGATATATCCGCTGCCTCTTCCCGGCTTTCCTGCACCTTCACAATCCGCACGCAGCCGTAGCTGCGCTGCGCCTGCAGATGATACGGCAGGTCGACAGCTCTTCCCGTCTCCCCGGCGAACAGACCGGCCGTCATCTCGATGTGCACGGCTTCGATATCCTTCATGCGGCCGGCTGCGCGGCCGATGCACTGATGCAGCAGTTCGCGCTGCAGGGCGCCGTCCAGCTGCACAAAGCCGTCGGCATCGATCTCCAGTCCGCCTGGTATCTCCCGCACAATCTTTTCCGCCGCCTGCGCGGCCTGCCGCTCCACATAGGCGGCCGCCTGCGCACTGACCGCCGCTGCTTTTGCGATATGCTCGGCGGCGCGGCTGTTGACATACCGGTTCAGATACGGCAGAACGTCAAGGCGGATGCGGTTGCGCGCGTAATCCCGCTCCAGATTGGTTCTGTCGGTCCGCCAGGCGATCCCGCAGCGCCGGTCAAATGCCTCAATCTCGCTGCGGCGCACGGTCAGCAGCGGCCGCACGACCGCACCGCGCTTTTCAGGAATGCCGCTGAGGCCTTTGAGGCCGCTGCCGCGTACCAGATTCAGCAGCACCGTCTCGCTGACATCGTCGAGGTTGTGGGCCACGGCGATCAGATCAGCGCCGAGCTGCCGGCGCGCTTTCTCAAAACACGCGTACCGGAAAATCCGGCCGGCCTCTTCCTCGGTCAGATGGCGTTCCTTCGCCATCTCCGGCACATTGCCGGTAAATGTGCGGCAGGGAATATCGTGATCGCGGCAGATCTGTTCGACATACCGCTGATCCTCCAGCGCCTCGCCGCCGCGCACCTGGTGATTGACATGCACCGCCGCCAGACGCAGATGCAAAAGCCCCTGCAGACCGATGAGCACGTACAGAAGGCACATCGAATCGGCGCCGCCGGAAACACCGGCCGCCACATAGCTCCCTTCCGGGATCAGATCTGTCTCCCGGATATGGTCATATACTTTTCTGATCAGTTCATCCATCGCTTTTCCCAACACACAAAAGCCGCCGTATTGTCATACAAACGGCGGCTGTCAGACTGACAGATATCGTCGGGAAGACCGGGCGCCCTGCGCCGCTTATCTTCCCTGTTTTCTGAATATCACTTCGTTATCAAACAGAAGGCCGAGCTTCTCCCGGGCCAGTTCCTCGATGTACGCATCCGACTGCATATACTCGGACTCCGCTTCGATCTCCTGCTGTTCCTGCTGTGCCTGCGTCATCAGCCCGGCGATCTCCGTCTCCTGCTGAGAATAGGCATTGATCTGCTTCTCATTGCCGATAATCCTGAAAATCAGAACACCACAGATGAAAAGGAGCATAAAGCTGATCACTTTCATACTGCCCCTGTACCTGATATGCTTCTTCTTCCTGCGTCTGTCTCTGTGGTTTGTATCCATATTCCCTCACCTGAAAGTTTAATAATTAATTCTATTGTACAAGCAAATCCGGATTTTTTCAATACAGACAAATGCGGCTTTTTATCTCCCCGGAATATGCCGGCGCACCGACTACAGGTAACGGAACAGTTCCTTCGCCTCGTCCTTGCGCGTGGTCTCGCGCACATCCTGTACTTCCACCTTCACGGCACGCGTGCCGAATCCGATCTCGATGATATCGCCCGGATTCACCTCCGTCATCGCCTTCGCCGTCTTCCCGTTTACCGTCACACGGCCGGCCTCGCAGGCTTCCTTGGCTACCGTACGGCGCTTGATCAGACGTGATACCTTGAGAAATTTATCCAGTCTCATTTATGGCCTCCTGCTTTATTTTCTGGTTTCATGCATCTTAAAAAGGGATTCCTGTATCCGCAGAAATCCCTCATCCTTATGTAATTCCATCGTCAAAAATAATGACAATCAGACGTTAACTGCATCCTTAAGTGCCTTGCCGGCTTTGAACTTCGGTGCCTTGGATGCTGCGATGTGCATCGGCTCCTTGCTGTGCGGATTGATGCCATCTCTCTCTTTTCTTCTGGAAACTTCGAATGTGCCGAAGCCAACCAGCTGAACCTTACCGCCCTTGGCAAGTTCTGCAGTTACGATGTTCTCGAATGCCTCAAGTGCCTTCTCAGCTTCTGTCTTCTTGAGTCCTGATTCGTTGGCAATAGCTGCAACTAATTCTGACTTATTCATTCTATATCCTCCCAAATGAATTATTCCTGAATAAACTACATATCTTTTATATATGCTGCGGCCGATTTTGTCAAGGTTTTTTGCCCTCAGCCGCCCTAAAACAGGCATTTCCCTGCAGCAGACGCCGCTTTACAGGCTGATGATCTCCAGGTCGTCCGGCACGACGACATTGCCATGGTAATAGAGCCTGGATTCTGCCTTGTAAAGATCGCTGCGCCGTTCCAGATTGTCGTCCTCCGTGCTGACAAGAATCAGATTCGGAATCTCCAGATAATGCGCCAGCTCGCAGGCTTCCTTGACCGTCCCGTATCCCTTTTCATAAGGATTGTAGATCTCCTTCTGCGAATGCAGGCAGTAAGCCGCGTGCATCAGCCAGGTCGAGCCCTCCGCATAGCCATAGCAGCTTTCCGGCAGCGGCTCGTCTCCGGTAAATGTCAGTCTGCCGCCGTCTGCCAGCTCCGTGCTGAATCCGTACTGCTTCGCGGATGAACTGCAGGTATCAAAGAAATGAAACGGCCGTCCCATGATCGTGCGGTCATCCTCATCATACAGGGAAACGAAGAGAATTCTGTGATCGTAAAGCCACGTAAGCTTCCTGGAAAGCATCAGGCCGGACATGACGCGGAGTGCCTCGAGCACAGCCGGCTGTCCGTAAATGCGCAGATCGCCTTCATAGGTCTCTTCTCTCATCCGGTCGCCGATCAGACGGATCACCCAGATCGCGCCGAGCAGGTGCGATGGTTCCGGGCTGGACAGAAAAATATTGTGAATCCTGCCGCAGTCGATATCCGCCGCCGCGATCTGGCGCAGAATCCCGTTCCCGCCGCCGGCATCGATCAGCATATATTCTTCATCGTTCTGAAGCGCAAAACAGGTATTGTAGCAGCGCGTATCCAGTGCGCTGCCCGTTCCCAGCATAATCAAACGTTCCATCGGATTCCTCCCGTCTTCATTTTCGTTTTAACCTTATTCTATCCGTAAAGCCGCGGAGCGTCAATGATCAGACTTGTCAAACGATCAATTAAATGCTAAAGTTAAATACAAATATTTTCTATCAATCAAGAAGGTGATACCTGTGTACAAAGATATGTCAGAATTCAATCAACGGCTTGATACGCTGGCGGATTACTGCATGCGTTCAAACCATTTCAATCAAGACCTCTACGTCGAATACGATGTGAAGCGCGGTCTCCGCGATTCCGACGGCAAGGGCGTTCTGACAGGCCTTACAGAGATTTCCGATGTTGTTGGCTTCATGTCCAGAAACGGCGAGAAGTATCCGGTCGACGGACAGCTGTATTATCAGGGCTACAACGTCAACGATCTGATCGAAGGATCTGCCAACAGCCGCTTCGGTTTTGAGGAGATTACCTATCTTCTGCTGTTCGGCGAGCTGCCGACGCACAATCAGCTGAATGAATTTCTGGAGATTCTCGGCCACTACAGAGAGCTTCCGGATAACTTCGTACGCGATATCATTCTGAATTCGCCGAATGCGAACATGATGAATGTCCTGCAGAAGAGCGTCCTCACGCTGTATTCTTATGATGACAATCCGGAGGATATTTCCATCAAGAACGTACTGCGCCAGTGTCTGCAGCTGATCGCGCGGTTCCCGCTCATTTCCGTATACGGCTACTACAGCTATCGCCATTACATACTCGGCAAGAGCCTTGTCATCAAGATGCCGGATGAGAGCCTCTCCACCTCGGAGAACATCCTGCGTCTTCTCCGCCCGGACGGACAGTACACCGCCCTCGAGGCCAAGGTTCTCGATATCTGCCTGATTCTGCATGCAGAGCACGGCGGCGGCAATAACTCAAGTTTCACGACACATGTTGTCACCTCCACCGACACGGATACCTATTCCGCGATTGCCGCTTCGCTCGGTTCTCTTAAGGGGCCGAAGCACGGCGGTGCCAACCTGAAGGTGCAGAAGATGATGGCGAATATCCGCGAGAACGTGCATGATCTCGAGGATGAGGAAGAGCTCTACAACTATCTTCTGAAGATTCTTCATAAAGAAGCCTTTGACCGCTCCGGTCTGATCTACGGTATCGGCCACGCAGTTTACAGCAAATCCGATCCCCGCTGCCGGATTCTCAAGCGCTATTCCCACATGCTCTCCAAAGAGAAGGGACTTACAAGAGATTTCGATTTCTACGACCGCGTCGAGCGGCTCGCCATCAAGGCGACGCGCGAAGAGCGCCAGCTTTTCAAGCCGATCTGCGCCAATGTCGATTTCTACAGCGGTTTTGTTTATTCGATGCTGCATATTCCGTCAGAGCTGTACACCCCGATCTTCGCGATCGCCCGTATCGCCGGCTGGAGCGCACATCGTCTCGAGGAACTCGTAAACGGCGGCAAGATCATCCGTCCGGCATACAAGTACATAGGACATCACAGAGATTATATTCCGCTTGACCGCAGAGATTGAGCGGACACCCTGTAAGCAGAAAAGCTTCGCCTGCTCATCCGCATGGATGAACAGCCGAAGCTTTTTTCATGTTATTTCAGAACGGAAAGACGTCTCCCGGGCTTTCTGCTCTCCTGCACGACCGTCTTCACGCCGGCCGGCGTCTGCCTTGCCACGTTGAGCACAATACCCACTTCCAGCATCTGTATGATCAGCGCCGTGCCGCCGTAGCTGATAAACGGCAGACTGATACCGGTGTTCGGCACCAGGCCCAGAGCAACGGCGATGTTGAAAAATGCCTGGAGTGAAAAATGTGCCGCAACGCCTGCCGCAATATAGCGGCCGGAAGCGTCCGGTGCCCATATGGCAATCCGTATCAGCTGGTAAATATTATACGAAAACAGAAAAATCACAACCAGGCAGCCGACCGCGCCGAGTTCCTCGCCGATCACCGCGAAGATGAAATCGTTGGTCGGTTCCGGGAGGCTGTATTTTACAATACCGTTGCCGAGTCCTCTGCCAAGCAGGCCTCCGGAGCTGATTGCCCGCAGTGAATAGCGCGTCTGCATGGACGATTCCGTGAAATCATCCGGATAGAGCCACGCCAGTATTCTCCTGTCACGGTAAGGAAACGTATCCTCGGCGACTGTCTGTCCGCTGAGCATGCCGTTTACAAACTGCTGATGCTCCGGTACGATGACAAAGTGATAATACCCGTAGCACAGCAGCAGCACGGCCGCCGCCAGAGCGGCAACCCAGCGCCATACTTTTCTGGTCGGATAGGCGACGAAAAACATGATCAGCGTGATACCGGCGATAATCACCGCCGTACTGAGATTGCTCGTCAGCCCGTTGACCATAAGAGCCGCCACTATGCCGACCGCAAGGATACCGAACGCATACCGGAATTTTACCATCTTCCTGCTGTTTGCTGTCAGCAGCCCGGCCAGCAGCACGATGACGGCCGGTTTAGCCAGTTCTGCCACCTGTACCGTCACGCCGCCGATCTGAATCCAGCGGGCTGCGCCGTGGCTGGAATGACTCATCGGTGTCAGTACAAGCGTCAAAGACAGCATGGCAAGGATATACCACCAATGTCCATTCAGTACCAGCCAGCGGTAATTGATTCTGGAAAAAAGCAGCATCGCTGCAAAGCCAATTACTGCATATAACATCTGGCTTCTCATGGCACTGGTCTGACCGTTTGCCCTGCCGGCGCTGTAGACCATAATGAATCCGAACATCAGCAGGAAGCAGACGGATATAATCAGCTGCAAATCCAGCGTCCCCCGTCCCGCAATGATCCGGGTCCGCTTATCGCGGCTGCTCATTATCTGCCCTCAGTCAGTTCCTTCGTATCTCTGGCAATCATAAGCTCTTCATTGGTCGGGATTACACAAATCGTCACTTTAGAATCAGGTGTGGAAATAATTGTGTTATCCTTCGCATTTTCATTGGCTTCCTTGTCGAGACTGACACCGAGATATCCAAGGTAGCTGCAGACTTTCTCACGTACAAACGGGCTGTGCTCGCCGATGCCGGCTGTGAATACGATATCATCCACACCGTTCAGGGCAGCTGTGTAAGCGCCGATGTACTTGGCAACGTCATAGCAGAACAATTCCATCGCGTCGATGAAATCCTGCTTGCCTTCCATATATCCTTCTTCGAGATCACGGAAATCGCTTGTACCGCCGGTAAGACCGTAGATACCGGACTGCTTGTTCAGTGCGGTGATGGTCTCGGAAACGGTCAGGCCCTCTTCCTTGCCGTAATATTCAACAATCGCCGGATCGATATCGCCGGAACGGGTACCCATGACAAGACCTGCAAGCGGTGTAAGGCCCATGCTGGTATCGATGGACTTGCCGTTCTCAACCGCGCAGATGCTGGCGCCGTTGCCCAGATGGCAGACGATTGTCTTCAGGTTGTTGATATCTCTGCCGAGGAACTTGGCCACTTCTCTGGAAATGAACTTGTGGGAAGTGCCGTGGAAACCGTAGCGGCGGATGCCGTATTCGGTGTAGGCTTTCTTCGGAAGTCCGTAGAGGAATGCCTTCTTCGGCATGGTCTGATGAAATGCTGTATCAAAGACAGCGACCTGCGGTACGCCAGGCATGAGCTCACGGCATACATTGATACCGGTCAGGTTTGCCGGGTTGTGAAGAGGTCCGAACTTGATGCAGTCTTCGATGGCTTTGATAACATCATCATCGACAACAACGGAATCAACATACTTCTCTGCCGCATGCAGTACGCGGTGGCCGACGGCATCGATCTCATCGAGAGACTTTACTGCGCCGTATTCCGGATTGGTCAGGCTGTCGAGTACGAGCTGAACAGCTTCTTTATGGGTCGGCATCGGTGTCTCCTTGACAACTTCCTCCGCGCCAGGTCTTCCAACCGGCTTATATACAAGACGGCTTCCCTTGTCTCCGATTCTCTCGCAGAGGCCCTTGGCAGAAATGGTTTCCGTGTTCATATCCATAAGCTGAAACTTAAGAGATGAACTGCCGCAGTTGATAACTAATACATTCATTACAATTTCCTCCTGTTTAACAGCAGCTTAATATCCTGTCTGCAATACTATCGGTTCCCATCCGGCGCCGAAAAGCGCTGAAAACCTAAATATCATTCTAGCATAGAGCATTTCAAACTGCTACATTTTTTTCCGTGCATGCAAAAAAGAAGACTGCCACCGAAGTGACAGTCTTCCGAACAGTTGATTTTCAGTTGAATCAGAAATCGCGAGTCCAAACGCTTGCAAGAGCAGGGCCGCCGCCTACGCAGAGGGAAGCAAGACCAAGCTTTGCATCCTGACGCTGCATCTCATAGAGCATTGTAACAACGATTCTCAGAGCGGAGCATCCTACCGGATGACCAAGAGAAATACCAGAACCATTGAGGTTGGTCTTGTTACGATCAACGATCATATGATGATCCTGCTCAAGTTTACGCTCAACACCGATGAACTGTGCTGCGAATGCTTCGTTAACTTCGAAGTAGTCGATATCTTCGAACTTAACACCAGCCTTTGTAAGAGCTACCGGAATAGCTTCTGCAGGTCCAAGGCCCATGTACTTCGGCTCTACTCCTCTTGCACCGAAAGCAAGAAGCTTAGCCATTGGCTTGATACCAAGTTCTTTAGCCTTGTCAGCAGACATTACGATAACAGCTGCTGCTGCATCGTTAAGACCGGAAGCGTTAGCTGCTGTTGTAACACCGTCCTTAGAGAATACAGGACGAAGCTTGGAAACAGACTCCATGTTGCAGCCTACGATCTTGTGCTCATCAACATCGAGAACCTTGTCACCTTTTCTTGTATGCTCGATGATCGGGATCATCTCAGCTTTGAACTTTCCTTCATCTGTAGCAGCGCAAGCACGTGAATGGCTCATTACTGCGAGCTCATCGCACTCCTGACGGGTGATGCCGTAAAGCTTAGCTACGTTATCAGCTGTAACGCCCATATGGCCGCCGCTTAATTCATCATAGAGACCATCATGAAGCATTGTATCATACATCTCAGCTGCACCGCCGTTCGGGATGCTGCCCATTCTGTAACCCATACGAGCCTTCGGAAGAAGGAACGGAGCCTGAGTCATGTTCTCAACACCAACAACAAGGCCGATCTCTGTATCGCCAAGTGCTACGTGATCACATGCAATCTCAAGTGCTCTCATACCGGAAGCGCAGTTCTGGTTAACAACGCATGCGCCGCTCTCTACGGACATACCGATACGCTGAGAAACCTGACGAGCCGGAAGGGAACCCTGCATGGATGTGAAAACTTCGCCCATAACGATCTCATCAACATCCTTAGGATCTACTCCTGCACGCTTGATAGCTTCAGCACCAACTGCCATAGCAAGATCTCTTGCGCCGACATTCTTGAACTCGCCAAGGAATTTACCAATGGCAGTACGGCAGGCGCTTACGATTACTACATCCTTTGTCTCCATAAAAGTTTACCTCCTGTGTAAATCAACTATTACTTGAAAAACCAAAAGATTTTCGCTTGTTAATTATATAACATACCTTTTTACATGATTTGTCAAGTATATTTCATGTAAAAGTACAATTTATATTATAACCGAGCAAAATACTTCCGGTTTTTGTCAACATTCTGCATTAAAGAGTGTCTGAAAAGGTCATTTCTTTGCTCGTTAATGCATAACTATTATATCAGCTATTGTGAAAAATATCTACATTATTGATTATTTTATCACAGCCGGATCCGGCAGACCATCCGGCGGCCTGCCGAGCCGTATCGGCTGCTGTCGACAGGTAATAAATTGACAGATCCGAAGGCAGCGATATAATATTATGGAGTATTTCCGAATGGAAATATCTGCTGCTTAATTTTCATTAATCACGGGGACTTATTATGAAGAAAGAAAAGAAGAAGAAAAGCCGAGGCGCATCCGCCGTCTGGACGATTGTCCTGATCGCGGCGATTGCCTGCTTTGCCTACGGCGCATTCCATCTGATCCAGTATGGTCTGCGGACCCTGCACAATAAAACAGAATATAACGATCTGGCGAATCAGATCGAATCGTCCGATGTCAATTCCGATATGACACCGGAAGAACAGCACGAAGCCATGATGAAGAAGTACGGCAAACTGTACGAACAGAATCATGATTTCATCGGATGGCTGAAGGTCGACGACACGATTATCAATTATCCGGTCATGTATACGCCGGATGACCCGCAGAAGTATCTGTACATGAGTTTCGACCAGGTGAAGGACGGTTCCGGCTGCCTCTTTGTCGACGGGCGGTCCACACTGACCATGGATGATGTCAGCTTTGACCTGATCATCTACGGACACCGGATGAAGAACAACACGATGTTCGGTCACCTTGAATATTTCCAGGATGCCGATTTTGTGGCGAATCACAAGTACATTCTGTTCGACACGCTCTACAAGCCGGGCACCTATGAAATCTTCGCCACCTATCTGTCGCAGATCTATGATGACAATGATACAGAGCACTTCAAGTACTATGATTTTATCGACTGCGACACGCAGGAACAGCTCGACGAATATCTGAATTTTGTCCGTTCGAGCGCCGACTACCTCGACGAGAGCTGCCTGCCGGATCTGGATGATGAGGTCATCACGCTTTCGACCTGCAACTATCATGTCACGAACGGACGTCTTGTCGTCGCCGCCCGCCGGATCAACGAAGACCCGGGCTTCAACCAGGCAGACTACGGTGAGATCACCGTCGATGAATCAGAACAGTAAATTCTGAGCACAGACAGCAGAAGGCTCCGGGCCATCAGGTCCGGAGCCTTCTGCTGTTCCTGTATTGTGTTCAGTGAAGTGAGCGGAGCGTGACAAACGCATCCTTCATTTCCTTTTTCACCAGCCGTTTGACAAGTGTGTACTGCTCCCGGTAATACGCATGGCGGGCCGGGTCCGTCTCATACGTTCTGCGGATTTCAAGGCTTTTACGCAGAACTTCTGTTATATTTTTAACATCGCCGCAGGCATACGCCGCGAAAAGGCAGTTCGTGATGACGGCGCCGCCGGCATTTTTCAGGGTGATGACCTGACTGCCGAGCATATCTGCCTTCATCTGGTTCCAGATCTCACTGTGGCTGCCGCCCTCCGTCACCGTAATCCGCTGCATGTCGACGCCGGCAGCCCGGTATATATCGGTGATCTCCATATAATCATATCCGATTGCCTCCAGCACCGCATGCCACAGGACCGCCTGGTCCGTGTCCATGGTCAGATTCAGGAAGCACCCGGAAGCATCCGGTATATTGTTCGTGCCGCCGGTCAGATACGGCAGAAACAGGACGCCGTTGGAGCCCGCCGGCACATCCGCCGCCGCCTCATTCAGCACATCGAAATAGCCGCCGTCCTCCGGTTTTCCGCATACATTGTCTTTATACCAGCGCAGCGCCAGACCGCCTGTGCGGATATAGCCCCAGTAGAAATAGGTATCCGGCAGCGTGCCGCTGTTGAAGATCAGGCCGCTCCCCTTTTTGCTGAGCTCCGGGACAATTCCCTTCGTGGAAACGCAGAACATGGAACAGGTACCGGCCACATCGACCGCCTGCCCTGCCTCCATATTGCCGCTGCCGATCATCGACTGCATCGTATCGCCCGCGCCGGCACAGATCGGAATGCCGGCTTTCAGGCCGGTGCGCTCCGCATTTTCCGGCGTCAGATAGCCGATGATATCCCACGGTCTGACGATCCTCGGCATCATGCTGATATCGATCCCCAGCAGGTCCAGCTGCTCCTTCGACCATTCCTTCTTCATGACATCATAGCCGAGACCCCAGCCGGACATGGTGCCCCAGTCGATGAACATCTCATCGGCCTTCAGGCCTGCCAGGTGTGCCAGAACGTACGGCGCGTCATGAATGAATTTGCAGCCGCGCTCCTGAAACGCCTTGCTGTTTTTGATAAACCAGCGTGCAAAAAGCGCCGGAAACATGCATTTTGCCTCCGGATTGCCGGTCTGCTTCCCCCAGATATCAAGGTCCCAGCTGTTGATCAGCTTCTCATCCTCCTGGGTCCGCGAATCCAGATAGTTGATAAACGGCGTGACCGCGTTGCCGTCCCGGTCCACGCCCGCAATGCCGCAGATAATGCCGTCGCCCATGACGGCCCGGATGTCATGCGGATCCAGCCCCTTCTCTTTCATCTGCTGCGCGCAGTTTTTCATGCCTTCCAGCGTCAGCTGCAGATATTCATCGACATCCATCTCAACCCAGCCCGGATGCGGATATCGAAGTGTTGTCGGTGCGGAATAAGAGGCAATCTCCTGCATCGCACCGTCGTATACGACTACCTTAACACTCTGCGTCCCGGCATCAAAGCCGAGATAAAAATTTCCCATTAGTGATATCTCCTCTGATGTATGATTTTTTCCGTCTCACGGAAATGACGGTATCCGTTTTCCTGCGTACAGCTTCCGTCCGGGATTTCCGTCATCCCCTCCGTAAAATCGTCGATCCCGCAGCAGGTTCCGCAGGCGAAATAACATTCGCCGAAATGTTCGCACTGAAACCTGTAACAGATGGTGTCTTTCGACTTTCCGGTTTCCATGATTGCTCACGCATCGATGTCTGCCGTGCAGGCATCCAGCACCTCGCCGATCTTCTCATGAATGACGAGATTGGCGACCTTGTCATACGGCGTGCTGCTCATATTGATCAGCGCCAGCTTGCCGCCCTTGTAATAGTTGATAAAGCCGGCCGCCGGATAGACGTTGAGTGAAGTGCCGCCGACAATCAGGACATCCGCCTCCCGGATTGCCTGAATACTGTTCATGATGGTCTCCTCGTCCAGTCCTTCCTCGTAGAGGACAACGTCCGGTTTGATCAGGCCGCCGCACTTCTCGCAGCGCGGGATGTCCTTCGCGTCCACGACATAATCCATATCATAGAACTGGCCGCACTTTACGCAGTGATTCTTCGCCATCGTGCCGTGCACCTCATAGACCGTCTTCGAACCGGCCTTCTGGTGCAGTCCGTCGATATTCTGCGTCACAACCGCTTTCAGCTTGCCCGCACGCTCCAGCTTCGCCAGCGCCAGATGCGCCTTGTTCGGCTTTGCATCGCGGCAGTCCAGCGTGGTACGATAGAAATCCCAGAAAATATCGGTGTGCCCGTAGAAAAACGTGTGCGACAGAATCTGTTCCGGCGGGAAATTATACCGCTTTACCGTATTGTAGATACCGTTTTCGCTCCGGAAATCCGGGACGCCGCTCTCCGTGGAAACGCCCGCACCGCCGAAGAAAACAATATTGTCCGAATTTTCAATCCAGTCCTTCAGTTTAAGGATATTGTCCTGCTCACTCATTTTACCGCCTCCTGAAAATAAACTTATATGCCGAGTTCCTCGCGGATCGTATCGTCGCCGATCCGTGCAAAACATTCAAAAGCCTCCGCAACGTGATGGCTGTACAGGAGAATCCGTCCCTCGTTCAGCAGATAGACCTCGTCGCCCTCCTCCAGCCACACTTCATCCATCAGTGCCGCACCTTCCAGGCCGTGCCCCATGCTGTAGAGGATGCAGGCCTTGAGCGCCTTGATGTCATTGCCGTCCGGCTCCAGCTTCAGCGCGTTGTTGACCGCCTTCATCGCACGATGCGTATCGCCCAGCTGATACTGCGCCATCGCCTCGTAGTAATACGGGTCCGCCTGCGCACTGCCGAAAAGCTCCGCCTGCTGCGCATACGCGGCCATCATGCAGATCTCGCTGATGCCGGTGCACTCATTTTTCATGACGCGCTCTGCGGTCTCGATGCACTGATTGATGCACATATCAAAATCATTCTTGTACTCACGGCCGATGGAAACATGGACAGACGCGGCGCGCTGAAAAATATTCTCACCATGATAGATATCCAGATACCCTTCCAGATCGGCATAACGCGGGTCCGTCTCCTCGATCACGCTGTACAGCCGGCTGCCGAAATCAATATCCAGCTCGTACTGGCGCATCTTCTCCGGCAGCAGCCACACATGACCGGAACCGGCCGTCACATTGCCCTCCAGAAAAAGTGTCGGCCGCAGAATCCGCCGGCTCACCTGCGCATCACGATACCAGCCGATCACGCGTCCCCCGTCCACGAAGACAATATCCACGTGCTCCAGGGTCTCGTCCGTTACAGTCCCGTCATAGAAATCCTCGAGCTCAATGCAAATATCGGAAACAGAATCCCGCGTCCTCGTCAGCGCATAGCAGGTGCCCTGATAATCGTAAAATTCGTTCAGCGGCAGCGTCGCGGAATCTTCGACCTTGATTGCAAGCAGTGCCATAAATACCTCCCGTTCGTCATTTCTTACTGATAATTATAAATCTTTTGCCGCCTGTTGTGAACCGGAACAAAAAAGGAAGGCCTGCAAAACGGAAAACGGCCATCGTCTTCTCCTCCCCGGCGCTTAAAGCCGCCGGAAAGGATCTGAAGCGATGGCCGTCTGCCTGCATTATGTGATTGTCAGCTGAATCAGCACTTCTCCGGTTCCGGATAGTCCACGCCGAACGTCTCGACCGTCATGGACGCAATCGTCTGATCCTGCTTCGGCTTGTCACTGAAATCGGTCTTCACGGAAGCGATGCGGTCAAGCACGTCAAAGCCTTCTGTCAGAGCACCGAATGCCGCATACTCGTTGTCGAGATACGGTGCGTCCGCGTGCATGATGAAGAACTGGGAACCTGCCGAATCCGGCGCCATCGTCCTCGCCATGGAAAGGACGCCGCGCTTGTGCGCAATGTCGTTGCCCTTGAAGCCATTGTGGCCGAACTCGCCGCGGATGCTGTAGCCCGGTCCGCCCATACCGTTGCCTTGCGGGTCGCCGCCCTGAATCATGAAGCCCTTGATGACTCTGTGGAAAATCAGGCCGTCATAGAAGCCGCTGCGTACCAGTGAAATAAAATTATTAACCGTGTTCGGTGCCTTGTCAGGATATAATTCCGCTTTCATAACACCGCCGTCACGCATGGTAATTGTTACAATCGGATTAGCCATCTGTTACACCCTTTCTGTAAATATTAATTACAGTGTATCAGCTTAAAACGTTTTCGTAAAGGACAAAGCGCGCGCAAAAGTATGATATAATGAATTGACTGTACTAAGAAGGAAGGAGTTTTATCATGAAAAAAATTTATATATACGATGCTGTAAAGCGTTCGATGGACGATCCGCATTTCGACGACATCCTGCAGCTGGAGATTTTCTTCAGCCGCCTCTACGACCGCGGCTACCTTACCGCCATGCTCAACCGCGAGAACAACCCGGAGGAATTCGACGCCAATCCGGAAGTCAAGGCGCTTTATGAGAAGGAAGGCGCTTCCGCTTTCCCATGTCTGACCGTCGACGGCAAGATCGTCTATAACGGCCGCTATCCGTCCAGCGATCAGGTCATCCGTCTGGCCGGCATCGACTACGACCCATACGAATTCGATGTCGACAACACCGAGATGGAAGCCGATGACTGCGACGGCTGCAGCGGTGACTGCAATGGATGTTTCTGAAGCGCAGGAACTGACGCAGCGCCTTGTAAGAATTGACAGCAGCGATCCGGGCAATTATGAAGGCAGCATAGAAAAGCAGATTCATGACTGGCTGCGCCGGCAGATCGACAGTTGTGCCGGTTCCCTGAAGGGCAGCATTGTGCTGGAGGAGTCCGAGGTTCTGCCCGGGCGCCGCAATATCCGCGCACGGATTCCGGCACGCACGCCGGAAGGAGATCGCGCCGCCGGACTGATCTACATCAGCCATATGGATACGGTCACGCTCGGCGAGGGCTGGGACCCTGAGACGCCGCCGCTCGGCGCTGTCATCCGGGACGGACGGCTCTACGGCCGCGGCGCCTGCGACATGAAGTCCGGCCTTGCCTGTGCGCTGCTCGCCTTCCGCGATGTCCTGCGGCAGGTCGGCCAGGCGGGATGCCTGCCGTCACGCGCCTTTTCGTTTATCGGATCGGTGGATGAGGAAGATTTCATGCGCGGCAGCGAGCGGGCTATCGCAGATGGCTGGGTGAAGAAAAATGATTACCTTCTGGATACCGAACCGACGGACGGACAGATCCGGATCGCTCACAAAGGAAGGACATGGTTTGAGCTGACCATGACGGGTGTGACGGCCCACGCCAGCACGCCGTGGGAAGGCGCCGACGCCATCGCCGGCATTGCCGCGGCGATCACGGATATCCGGCAGTCCATCATGAACTGTCCGCCGCACAGCGAGCTTGGCATTTCCACGGTCACCTTCGGCCAGATCGAGGGCGGATACCGCCCGTACGTCGTGCCGGACAAAGCAAAGGTCTGGATCGACATGCGGCTTGTGCCGCCGACCGACACAGCCGCTGCCATAGCGATCGTGCAGAGAGCTATCGGCCGCGCCGAAGAGCAGGTGCCCGGCGTCAGGGGAAGCTATACGATAACCGGCGACCGGCCGTATATCGAACGCGATCCGGCCTCTCCGTTTATCCGGCTATTTAAAGCTGTCAGCGATAAAACCGCCAACATGCAGACGGAAATCGGCGTATTCAACGGCTATACGGACACCGCAGTCATTTCCGGCAAACTGCATGATGCGAACATCTGCAGCTACGGCCCGGGCAGTCTGGAGATGGCACACAAGCCAAATGAATATGTGCCGCTTAAAGACATTGACCGGTGCGCCGCCGTGTTAAGCGCTTTTGCCCGTAAATGGGCTGAAAACTGATCTATACCATCATAAAAAGACCATACAGGATGATTTTCAATACCTCCTGGCAGGCCGCCTCGCGGCGGTCCGCTCCAGAGTTCTCACATCTCCTGTATGGTCTGTTTGTTTTATAAAGACTGCTGCCTGCTTCAATCCTCGCTGCTGTGCTGTCTTACTGCTTTGCGTCTTGCAGAGGAAGCAGCACAGAAAGCAGCGGCTGATCCGCAGCAAAGTGCAATCAGCATACCGATCGGTGTCTCATCTCCGGTCTTCGGAGAAGCGCTTGTAACCTCTGTTTTCACGATCGGCAGCGGGTCTGCTTTTACCTCGGAAACCGGCTGCACTGCAGTATTTCCCGGCTGCACTGCAGTATCCCCGGCCGGCTGCACCGTATTTTCGGTCGGCTGTTCCGGTTCGACCGTGGATTTACCGGTATCAAGATCTACTTTCTCGTTCTTATGCAGATACATTACGTGAATTCGATTGCTGTAATACATAACCGGATACCAGCCTGCTTCGGTGGCACGGATAACCCGGCTGTTTGTCGTGGTATTACTTATATCGTAGTCTGCAAAAGGATACTGCTCATCACAGTAAACGTACACGCGGGCCGTCCGGCCTTTGAAGTTCTCTGTATTGATATCCGTGCCCACACCGGCGAAATCGACAAATACCTTTACTTCCGGCTTGTTGTAAAAATCCTTTGCCGGTTTGGTCACACGAATCGTCAGCATGCCTTCGTTACGGATCGTCACCCGATGTGTCCAAAAACTTTTTCCGGATATCAGTACATTGCCTGCTGAATCCACGATCTCATATTCTGTCGGGTCCTGATAATCAAGACGCGGCAGATCTCTCGGATCATGAAAACAGTAATACAAAGCCATCCAGCTGTCTCCGGCAGAAATAATCTGATCAAGCTGTTCCTGCGGAATATTGACAGGTGTTACCTGGATAGGAGACCAGATCGACGGATCCAGATCTTCGAGTTTCGCCTCGTCGGTATAAGCCCCTTTTGCGTCTGTTCCGTTTGCTGCCGGTGCTGCCATCATCATGACAGTGACTGTCTGCGGCTTGCTGTTTTCTTCATCTGCGCTCTTATCGTAACCGAGCTGTGTCTGCGCCGATGCTGTCTCTTTGTCCCCGGTCTCTTCACTATCAGCACTTTCACTTTCTGTCTCTTCGCTTTCCGTCTCTGTTTCCTGTTCTTCCTGCTCTGTCTGTGCTGCTTTGGTTTCGGTCTCTTCCTGGCCATCATTTGCAGCGCTCTCGCCGGTGCCGGTTTCCTGCGCATCCGCGGCTTTCGTTTCCGCAGCAGTCTTTGTTTCTTCCGCCGCTTTCGTCTCTTCCGCTTTGTCTTCGGTCTCCGTGCCGACGGCTTCACTCTCTGCCTGTGTCTGTTCAGCAGCGTAAGCCGGTACGGCCGTGCTGGCGCCGATCGTCATGGCAGCAGCTGCTGCTGTCAGAAGACCGGCACGCATCTTAAACAATACTGTGCTTTTTTTCATTTTCTTCTGTCCTCCCCTTGAAAATGAATCTGCGGATAACGGGCAAGCCCGATATCCTGTTAAGGGCAAAGCCCCTATACGGCTTCATGATAACACTGTGCTGTCCGGGGAACTATTACCATCCGGATACTTGCCCGGACTGCCGGAAAATGCGCGCTTCGCGGACACATGGTATCTGATGAATACTCTTGTTCTGCGCGGCCGCATCAGGCGCGAAAACGCCATATGAAAAACAGCTGCAGATTCATTCAGAAAAATTTAATACCGAATTAATATGGGTGAGGGAAGAGATCGGGACACGCGCGAAAGTATAATAAAAGACGAATCAAGCATAACAGCCGCTGCCGCATATCTGCCGCACGAACCTTTAGAAAAAATCGAGTAGGAGGCGGTGATTAGCCGCCGTCCTCTCACACCACCGTGCGTACCGTTCGGTACACGGCGGTTTCAACAGTTGACGTGCATGGACTGGT
>OMWM01000050.1 GCA_900314775.1 uncultured Eubacteriales bacterium
AGACGGTCTGCCAGCCAGCCTGCAAAGGCCGCTGCGGCAAACTGCGCCAGATCCGGCGTCAGTGTCCGCTCCTCGCCGTTTGCTGCAATCGCCGCGCCGCGGATATCATTGCCATTTTGAAGTCTCGAAAAAATTTTCTCTGTATCTGCCATTTTCCACTCCTTATGCAAAATTTCACCATATTGTTTCTGTTATTATACATCGCCGTTTCTGCGTCTGCTACCCCTTCCTGCGGCTTCGCAGCACGCGGAAATTACACTGCGCGATCAGCACGGCCGCAATCATCAGCGCCGCACCGAAAGCTGCCCGCGCCGAGAGCCTGTCCCCGGCCAGAAAATATGCCGCAAACGCGGCGATCACCGGCTCCAGCGACAGGATAATGCTGACATTGCTGGCCGCCACATACTGCTGCGCCGTCGTCTGCACGACAAAAGATAGGCCGGTGCAGCAGACCGCCAGGATCAGGCACAAAATCATATTTTCCGCGCTGGACGGCAGATGCGGCGTTTCAAAAAGGAAAGCCAGCACCAGGCTGATCGCCGCCGTCGTCCCCAGCTGCAAAATGCCGAGCTGGAGCGGATTGACCTCCGGATTGCGGACCGCCCGTTCGGTAGCCACGATGTGCACAGCATAGGCGACGCCGCAGATCATGCAGAAAATATCCCCGTAAAGGTTGTCCATATTGACAGAAAAGCCGTCCGTCAGCGTCATCAGGGCGATCCCGGTGATGCATAGGAAAGATGCGATATACATCTTAAGCGGCGGCTTCGTCCGGTTCAGCGCCGCCGACAGAAACGGCGTCACGATCACGGTCAGCTGGCACAGAAATGCGCTGTTGGACAGCTTTGTGTTCGCCACACCGATATTGACCGACGTAAACACAACCGTCAGTATGCAGCCCAGCGGTATGCTCCACCGCAGGGTTGCCCGGCTGATCTTCTTTTTTTTCCGGAAAAATATCAGAAAAGCCACCAGAAAGGCCAGAATAAAGCGATAGGCGCACAGGGTCAGCGGCCCCAGATCTTCTGAGATGATGTCGACCATCACATAGGAAAATCCCCAGAACAGAACGACAACGCCGAGCATGATATTGGAAACCGTGGTTTTACTCATCTAAGCGTTCCTCCCCATCTTCATACCCTGTTATTATAGCAGATCGGCATTTTTTTACGATACCGTAATATTTTAGTGGCAAAACGGACGCAATCGTTATAAAATAAATGCATACTAAGACACGATTGCACACAGGGAGGAAATATGTCTGACAGAAAATATCCAACCATCACCATTGCACGTACCTACGGTGCCGGCGGCCGCACCATTGCACGCGGCATTTCCGAGAAGCTCGGCATACCATTTTATGACAAGGACTTTATCAAGAAAACCGCGGAAGACAGCGGCTACTCTGTTGAAGATATCGAACGCGAAGGCGAGACGTTAAGCCGCGGCAGCAAGTTCATGAATGACTTTCTGAATAACGCTGTTTCTTATAAGAGTTCCTATGACGGCATCTTCGAGGCGGAACGCGAGACGATTCTGCGGCTCGCGCGCGAGCAGGACTGCATCATCGTCGGCCGCGCCTCTAACATTATTCTGCGCAGCGCCGGCATACCGAATTTCTCGATCTACCTGAACGCCAGCATAGCTGACCGCATTGTCCGCGCCCGTGAACTCGGTGAGAGCGATGAGCAGGACATCGAGCGCTACATCCGCAAGATCGACAAACGCCGCGCCACCTACTACAAGAACTACACAGGCACGGAGATGAACGATGCCCGCAATTACGATATCTGCCTTGACACGAGCACAATCGGCAAGGACAGATGCATCGATCTGCTGGTTGACCTGATCAGAAGCAGATCATAAGACTTATCATGAAACGTCCGTCTGACAAGGCCGGACAGAGAAAATGCCCGCCCGCAGCGCTTTCATGGCACTGCAGGCGGGCATATTTTATACCTTTCAGACAGCTCAGGCAGGCATCGACGTCGAATCCGGGTCGAGTCTTGCGATGATATCCTCCTGGATATCCGGCGACAGGTCGAGGAAGTTGACGAACGTACCGTGAATCCGCATGATATACACGCCGCTCGGTGCGTATTTCTCCGGCTCGGCCAGGACCTTGCGCAGCATCTCCGGTGTCGTCACATTGACGTACAGATAAAACGGTGACATCTTCGTGTTCATCGGATTGAAGAAAAGCGGCGTCATGATCTTATCCTTGAATTCCAGCCCCTTCTCTTCATAGGTCTCACCCTTGAAATAATTCGGGTTGATGCCGAGATGCTGTGCATAGCCGCCGTTGAACTTCTCAAACGGCAGTTTCATATTCGACAGCATACGGAAACCGAGTCCCTGCGTCGCATCGCCGAACAGCGGGTCGACACCGTAGTTGAGCTCCGTGCGCGCCTTGCGGCCGTCCGGTGTCGCGCCGACCTGATAGCCGTAGAGCAGATGTGTCGACGGCGTCGCCCAGTCCGCACGGAAATGATTGCCGAGATAATTGACTTCGGAGGATACGATGTCGCTGACACGGGAAGCAATCTCCGCCGCCTCCTGATCAACCTTCATGATATTGTTGCCGAATTTCGGCGCGGTCAGGAGATACTGATGCATCTCCTCATCATTTTCAAAATTCGTGCGCAGCGCCTCGACCATGCGGTCCGCATCCTGCGGTCTCTCCTTCACCAGCGTATCAATCGCGATAAAAGAATCCGCCACCACGGAAAGGCCGTGGATCAGGCATCCGCTCGCATTGTACTTCGTTCCCTGCCGATTCGGATCACGAGCATCGATGCCGGATTCCACACCGCCCATCATCGTGGACAGGAACGGAACCTGCAGAATGCCGATGGTGCGTGACGCCGCATTGGCGCACGCCGCCATCTTGTCTGTATACATACGCACATTGTCATAAAAGATCGTGCGGATATTCTTCAGCACATCGAGCTTGCTGGTATAGCCCATTTCCTCATCCGATCTGCCGTAGCGCTTTCCGCTCAGCTCGGATACGCCGCCGTTCACCGAAAGCTCGAGAATCTTGCCCAGATTCAGCCAGCTGTTGGTCGTGTTGCCGTTGTCCTTGCCCATGATCAGCGGTTCCTGGCAGCCGGCAACGGCGATGTCCTCGAGGTCCTCCTCATCGACATGATTTTTCGTGCGCTCGATTTCCTGCACGGAATCGTCATTAAACAGGGACGGCGTCAGGCAGCCCGGCGTAAAGAAGAAACGGCCCATCTCCTCGTACAGCTTATCCGGTGTATTCCTGTGCAGCTTGACCGACAGGATCGGTTGCGGCAGATTCATATCGTAATACGCGTCCAGCAGCGCATAGGTAGACGGATTGGTCAGATCCCTGCCGTCCGTGCTCTTGCCGCCGACCAGCAGATTCTGGGAAATTGCCCAGCTTCTGTCCGCCACATTGAAGAAAACAAGCAGATGCTTGAAAAGCGCGGCTGCCGTATCGCGGTCCGTATTCTCCGCCGCACGGTACGGCTCGAAAATTCTGTCCGCATTGCCCACCGAAAAGGCATACGGATTCGGTGTCTGCTCCATGCACATCGTCTGCCATACGATGATAAAGGACTGGATCGCCTCATACAGGTCATCGGCGCCTTCATACGGCACCTTGCGCAGCGTCTTCTCCATCAGTTCAAAACGGGCGCGGTCTTTCCTGTCCGCCGCGGCCGCTGCCTTCTCATGTGCCAGATCCGCATAGCGTCCTGCATAGGTAAGGCAGGCATCCAGGGAAATATCCATGGCATCGTAGTAAGGCAGTTTCGTCTGATCTGTCTCCTTGCTCTTGTTCGCCGCGATGCGTTCCTTCACGCTGCGGATGCCGCTCTTTAAAATCGGCCGCACGTCCGGAATCAGATGGCCGCTGACCTGCTCGATAAAGAAAACCGCCTCCTCGGTCAGGCCATCCGCCATATCGTAGGTCTCCACCAGGGACTGCGCAAATTTCGTGTGCTTGTTGTACTCTTTCAGGTCATCAATGCGCTCCTGCGTGATATCGCCGATCGGGTCGATATCGCCGAAAATCGCCACCGGGTCGCAATATCCGTTGAAATCCTCAACGCGAAAAGACGGATTGATCAGCGCGTAGGAACGGGCAAAGGCATCGTCCTGCGTGCCGGCGAAAATATGATAATCGCTGAGCCAGAGCGGCAGCTCCTGCGCCACTCTCACCTCGGTCCTGGCAATCCGGATGCAGTCCGGGTCAGACGCGTATTCCGCATCGCATTTTCTCTGTATCTCCTTGGCAAGAAACCAGCCTTCCAGGTGGTCGGTGGCTCTCTCTTCCTTAAAACGCTTTTTCGCGAGATCCGTGATCTCTTCCGCATTCAAAAAATCTTCGATTCTCATTTCCGGTCTCCTGTTCATGTTTTTCTGTAAATCAATCCGCGTGCGCGGATCATATCTGCAAAACGGCCGACTTCCTCCGGCGTCACCTTCGCTGCCGCCGTCATGGTGTAAGTCAGTCCGCATTCCGCCCATTTCTTTCTGCCGTACTCGTGATAACGCAGTACCTCAAAGCTTACATTGTCACCGCCGATTTCCTCAAAAAATGTCAGGAAACCGCGGATCGATTCGGCATCATCATTAAAGCCGCCGATCAGCGGCACCCGGACATGCACATACGGGTGCACCGCGGCCGCCTTTCGTATATTCGCAAGCGTCTGCCCGCATCCCGCGCCGATCACCGCCTTGTGCCGCCGGTCGTCCGTGTGCTTGCAGTCGAGAATCAGCTCATCCACATACGGAAAAAGCTCCTCCAGCCGAGGATGCGCCGCATTCGATTCAATCGCCGTATTGATCCCGGCTTCCTGCAGACGCATCAGCACTTCCTTCAGCTCATCGAACTGCATCGTGCATTCCCCGCCGGTGAAGGTGACGCCGCCGCCGCCGTAAAACAGCATGCTGCTGCCGACCGCCTCCTGCACAATCCCGTCGGCAGACATCTCCTCGCAGGACCACTTAAGTCCGCGGCTTCTGCCCTCGCGGATACAGGCCAGATCCGTACAGCCGGCACATTGCTTCCGGTCAAGCTCGCAGACGCTCTTTCCGTTCCTGTCTGTCTGCCCGCTCTCCTGCACAGCGCCATGCGGACAGAGCGCCGGCACCAGCCATTCCGGGTCCGTCATCAGGATACCGCCCGCAGTCAGCCCTTCCGGATTCGCGCACCACGGACAGCGCATATTGCAGCCCTGCAGATGAATCACCAGACGGTTGCCCGGCCCGTCCTGAGAGTAATTAAAACCCTTCTGAAAAATCTTCATATTTCACCGCCGAAACGTTTCGATTATTGTTGATATTTTCATCATATTACGGCGTATGTATCTTGTCAAGAACATTTGAAACAGAAAGTTCTGATCGGATTTCAGCCGGTTTTTTACGTCTGCGTTCCCGTTAAATGCATTTCAGCAAGGCATACGGAAAAATCCGCTATGCCTTGCTGAAATCAGATAAAATATATTCAAAATGGAGTTATAAAATGCTTTGAACAGCTGCCGCGGCCGGGTTATTTTTCTGTCTTCCGATGCAGAATACCCGGCAGCAGGCAGATCAGAACAGGTACGGAAAGCATATAATAAAATACATACCGATAGGCAAAGGCAATCGGCGTGCAGAGCATCAGGACTGCCCAGTTCAGCAGCATCGGCAATGTAATCAGAATATATCTGCGTTTCCCTGCCGCAATAAAAATGAGATCGATAAACAGAATCAGCCAGAAAATGGTGCCGGCGCTTCCGCTTCCGCCTGCGACACGCTCAAAATATTCCTGCACGCGTTTATTAAATCCCTCCGGCAGCTTCGTTTCCTGATACAGGCCGAAATCATTTTCCTGCAGCTCCAGCAAATAGGCCTGCTCATCCGATTCCGTGCCAAAAGCCCAGAAACCGTATGTCTCAAAAAGCCACGCTTTGATGCAGCTTTTCGGATTATCCCGCAGAATATGCAGATATACTTTGATAAACTGATCCTTATGTGCATTCAGATACGCATCATCGAGAATATAGGAATTGATCTCAATCGCACTGTCCCCCATTTTCAGCGGGTCGACAATCAGCGGTGCATAGCTGTGATTATCTGTTCCCGTCCAATACTCTTCTTTTTTAATCCGATAAAGAAACGCCCTGTCCTCATCCGATATTTTTCCATTATCGGTCAGCGTCATGGCAATCTGCTGCAGAGGCAGGCTGACGCCCTCCGCAAACCGATATTCGACATTGCGCGTCAGAAAACCGGTCAGTGCGCTCGTCAGAATCACCGCAGTCAGGCCGGCCGCGGCAAGAAACTTCCGGTTTTTCCGACATGCCAGAAACAGAATCAGCAGAAGAAGCGGGATGATAATCTTCCCGTTATTTCTCATGGTCAGCGTTCCGAAAATCAGAATTACAAAGAGAATCCTGTTGTGCCTGGACAGCTTTTCCTCCGTGATCCAGTCATAAAGCAGTGGGAGCCACAAAGTAATGCAAAGGCTGAAATAGACTTCTTTGTCGACCGTGATCGCATACAGGCTGATATAAGGGAAAAACAGCAGATAAAGATAAAGTGCGGTCCGAAGGATCTTGTTGACCCGCCGCTGGTCGGCCCACCAGACCAGATACGCGGCTGTGCACGCCATCACCAGCAGCTGAATCAGGGTAAATAAGGCAAATCCGATATTGGGGCTGCCGAAAAAGCCGCCGACCGTTACGATACAGAAATAGACGATCAGATTGAAGATCACCGGTGAACGGTACGACTCAGCGATCGGCCCATGCACGAGAATCGCATTGATATCATTCCACATATCCGTACCCGGCCAGAATGACAGATACGCGATCCCCCATACCAGGACAAAGGACAGAAAAATCAAAAAGACGGAGATTCTGCTATAATGCTGCTGATTCTCTTCTTTGATGCGCGGCAGCATCGCGCAGGCAAGACGCAGCAGCCGGTAAAGCAGAAAGGCAAGTACGGCGGCAATGACTAAAATCCATACCAGATCATTTTTCCCGAAATCCAGCATGTAATTCTGATCGATCTTGCCGCGGGTGCCGCCTGTAATCACAACGTGCGATTTGACGACCAGTGCAGCCGATAAAAAGAGTGAAAACAGTCCGATGAAAATGAGCGCGCTGCGTTTCCTGAAATCTGGTACGGTAAAATCAGAAAAAGCCAGGAAAAAAATCACAGCGGCAGCTATGAAAAAGTATCCAGGACGGTTAAAATCCGGATCCGTAAAATACTGCCATAAGACCAGCCCGAAGCAGGCAATGGCTGCTGTCAGTATTTTCTTACCTGTTGCTTTATTCATTAGAATCCTCTCCCTCGATATCTAATAGATTTATTAACATTATAAAAGTGAAATCCGGTCTTGGCAATCCTTTCCGATGCGCAGCGGCGGGAATACAGTCAGGATATCCTATGCAGCATCTGACTGAAAAAGTCTTTTTGCTGAACCATCTTTTTTTCAGACAGTGCATCCGAAAAGTCTGCGTGAACAGCAGGGAATATGCTATAATATTTTTGATTAATGACTGCTTATCAGAGCGCAACAGAGGAGGAGTATTATGAAATGTCCATACTGCAATACGGAAGTATCTGATCTTTCGAAGTTCTGTACCAATTGCGGAAAGCCGCTTACCAATGCAGACAATGCCAACAGGTCTGATTCTTTCAGTAATCCGGCAGATGGATTGTCCGGCAGTGCTGCTATGAATAATGGTTTTGACAATAATTGGCTGAATAACTCTGATCAGAGCTGGAACAGCAATATGAATGCGAATATGCCTGATGATGACGACGACGGATGGAAAACCCAGATGTTCGACGGTGACTTTTCGCAGGATGATTTTATGCAGGATGATTTTATGCAGGATGATTTCCGGCAGAATCAGGACCAGCCGAACAGCAGCGGTTTCCAGAACGGCTATCAGTCAAATCAGGACCAGCCGTACAGCGGTTTTCAGAATAACCCGCAGCCTAATCAGGGACAGCCGTACGGCGGCGGTTTTCAGAATAGCTATCAGCCAAATCAGAACCAGCCGTATAACGGTTTTCAGAATAGCCCGCAGCCTAATCAGGGACAGCCGTACAGCGGCGGTTTTTCAAACGGCTATCAGCCTAATCAGGACCAGCCGAACGGCAGCGGTTTTCAGAATAGCTATCAGCCTAATCAGGACCAGCCGTACAGTGGTTTTCAGAATAACCCGCAGCCAAATCCGGGACAGCCGTACAGCGGCGGTTTTTCAAATGGCTATCAGCCTAATCAGGACCAGCCGTATAACGGTTTTCAGAATAACCCGGGCGCTGCCGCTCAGAATAATTATCAGCCGTACGATAACGGCTATACCCAGATCCCCGGTGGTTTTCCGCCGAATAATTTCCAGCAGAATCAAGACCAGCCGCACTCTGACGGCTTTCAGGGCGGCATGGGCGACTTCCATCCGGGTGTCGGTTTCCGGCAAAGTGATTCGCAGCAGAATCCGAACGGAGGCCAGCCGCACGATTATGCCAATAATCCGCCTTACGGCGGTAAGACAGCCGGTGATACCGGTTCCATTGGCTGGGCTGTCCTCGGCGCCCTTGTCCCGATTGCCGGTCTGATTCTTTTCCTCTTATGGAGGGAAAAGCAGCCGAACAACGCGGAAAAAGCCGGTATAGGTGCCATAATCGGCGTCATTGTTAATATCGCAGTGATCATCATAATAAACATCGTAAATCCTGGTTTCCTGACCGACTTTTTTATCTGATGCAGATAACAGCGAAGGTGCTGCCGAAACAGACCGGCAGCACCTTTTTTTAAACTTTCTGCTCTCTCTTCTCTTTTGGCGACGCCCCGTAATACCGCCGGAAAGATTTATAGAAATTCGAGCTGTTCCGGCAGCCCGTCATCTCCGCGATGCGCTCAGCCGGGGAAGGCAGCCATAAGCTGTCTCCCCGGCTTTTTCAGATTGACGACGGGTATAAAAGCATTATAAACTTACGTTATGGAGGTAGCCATATGAAAATTCTGCAGCTGCAGACACATGTATATAAAGAAAAAGAGAAAAACCTTAAGCAGCTTGCATCGCTGCTCGCAGAGCACTGCCCCGCAATGCGCCCCGATCTCGTCATGCTCGGGGAAATGTTCGCGTGCCCTTATGATAACCGCTTTTTCCCTGTTTACGCCGAGCCGGACGGCGGCGATACGCAGCAGTTTCTGGCGGAGCTTGCCGCGCGGCACGGCATCTATCTGGCTGCCGGTTCTGTTCCGGAGAAGGATGAAGCCGGTCATATCTACAACACTGCTTTCGTTTTCGACCGGCAGGGACGGCAGATCGCAAAGCACAGGAAGCTCCATCTGTTCGACATCGACGTCGAAGGCGGTCAGTCTTTCCGGGAATCCAACACGCTCACTGCAGGCGACAGCATTACGGTATTCGATACGGAATTCGGGAAAATGGGACTTTGCATCTGCTTTGACTGCCGCTTCCCGGAGCTCATCCGTTTGATGGTTCTGCGCGGAGCGCAGATCATTCTTGTCCCCGCCGCGTTCAACATGACCACCGGACCGGCGCACTGGGACGTCATGTTCCGCAGCCGCGCCATCGACAATCAGTGCTTTATGGTCGGCACTTCCCCGGCATGCGATATGGATTTCACCTATCATGCCTATGGCCATTCCATCGCCGTCTCTCCGTGGGGTACGGTTCTGTCCGAAATGGATGAAAAGGAAGGCGCCGCGCTGACCGACATCGATCTGTCTGAAATTGCCCGCATACGCCGCCAGCTTCCGCTGCTGTCCGCCCGGCGAACGGATCTTTATACGCTGAAATAAACCGCACGACCGTTTGGCCGTGCGGCTGTTTCTTACTGCATGTATTTATCTTTATACGCCTGTGAATGCTCGATCAGGCAGATGCGCACGCCGTTCGGGTCCTGCACAAACGCCATGCGGCCGACCGTCGTCTTCGTGACCGGCGTCGTCTCATATCCTTTTTCCCTGAGCTGAGACACCGCCTCATCCAGATCGTCGACATCCGTGCCGACCGAATACAGGCCGACCTGAAACTGCGGCGATTCAATCAGCTCCACACAGGCGCCGCCCTCACTCTTCATGATCGTGATGCCGCCGCCCGGCAGGTCCACATGATAGCCCTCCCTGAAGCCAAGCACATCGCGGTAAAACGCCACCGACTCCGTAAGACTGCGGACAATCATTGTCGTATACATAACGGAAACTCTCATGGTCTGCACCTTCTTATTCTATTTTCTGCCAAAGGCGCCTCGCTGCGCCATAAAATCTCTGACCTTTATCTGCCGCGCCTGTTCGCGGTCAAACGCCACAAACTGCCCGCCGTCCATAACCGCCGCCGCATAATGCCGGGTTTCAAAATAACTGATGAACTGCTCGTACTCCGCCGAAAATGCCTTGCCCGCGGTCAGATTGCGTGCCTGCAGCTGCGCTTCTTCGAAATCGTAATGCCAGTTGATTCTGCGGCTGCCGGTGCCGAATATTCTCCGGATGTTGAGACTGACAGCCCGCCTCATGCTGAAACAGGCGAAAATCTGGAGCGCCGCGAAGGCGGCCGCATAGGCAATGACGGCGCCCGTGCTGTGATTGAGCACCAGCATGATCACCAGAAAAGCGGCGACGCCGGCCTCGATTTTCGCGAGAAAATTTCCATTGAAACGGTGGACGATCTCGCGGACCGCATTTTCATCCATGGTAAAATTCATATGCATGGCTGCACTTCCTTGCAAACGTCAATCCATCCCTGCGCACCGGAAATCTTCTCCAGCTCTTCAATAGAGAGCTTCACTGCGCTGTGGTCATCGCCGGCCGCCGGATAGACGGTATCCCATTTCCTAAGGCTTTTATCCAGATAAACCTGCACGCCAGGATTGACGCCAAAAGGGCAGACGCCGCCCGGCGCGTGCCCAATCAGCATCTCTACCTGATCGCCCGGAATCATCTTCGCTTTTGTATGGAAAGTCTCTTTATATTTATGATTGTCAATTTTCACCATTCCCTCGGCAAGAATCAGAATCGGCTGATCCCCGACGAGAAAGGACAGTGTCTTGCAGATTCTGCCGGGTTCGACGCCGATCGCCTTCGCCGCAAGCTCGACGGTTGCGCTCGATGCTTCCGGCACGATCACGCGGTCCTCATATCCCGCACTTTTCAGATACTGCATCGCCTTTTCAAAAGACATGGCATTCATTCCTCTTTTCTGTATTGATAAGCTTTGACCGCGAGCCGGTCCGCCGGCAGCCAGTCCACCGCATCCAGTTCGCCGGGGCCGAGCCACCGTGCCGCCTCGTGCTCATTTAACGTCAGCCTTCCGCTGACCACGCGGCACAAAAAGCACTGCATCGACAGATGAAACTTCGGATAGTCCATCTCCACATCGGTAAGGTGCTCTCCAACTTCTATATCCGTGCTGAGTTCCTCCCTGATCTCCCGCCGGAGCGCCATCTGCGGCGTCTCTCCCGGCTCGATCTTGCCGCCGGGGAACTCCCAGCCGTCCTTGAAATCGCCATAGCCGCGCTGCGTGGCAAAGATGCGGCCGCCCTCTTCAATCACCGCGGCGACAACATGAATCGTCTTCATCGGGTCTCCTTTCCGGTATCCGCACTGGAAATTTTCTGCAGACGCCGGGCAAAATATTTCTGCAGTTCCGGGTCGCAGCAGAAAATATAACAGCCCTTCATGCCGCGTGACATCAGTACCTTGTAAATATTTTTGATGTAGGCGGTCAGCTTCTCCGGCTGTCCTTTCAGGCCCTTCTTGCCGGTTGAATCCTTGTAACTGTCATAATCGCCGTAAATTACTTGTTTTTCCGGATCATAGCGCAGATCTTTGCCGATAATCACGCCGATATAGTCAAATTCCAGTCCCTGAACAGTATGAATGCAGCCGATCTGCCCGACAGAATCGGGCTTTATGGCATACAGCTCACGCTGCGTTCTCTCGTTCCACGGCATGGAAAAATGATATTCCGGAATGACGACGTCTGCTGTTTCCGCATGCTTGTCCTTGGACCATTTCCATGCAAAGCCTGCTGTAAGTCTCGCGGTAAATCCGCTGTCATTCTTTTCCCGAATCAGGTCATAAAGCCGGTTCGGATCATTTACCAGTCTGAATTCGAACGCATCCTGATCCCAGCCGTCATAGTTGGCTGTCTCTTCGATCTGCAGGACATCGGTCACCCAGCTGATGAAGCCTTCTGCGCCGGCGCAGCGGTACTGGGATTTCAGTTCCATCTCAAAGACTGCTGAATTTTCACGGGCAGCTGACTCTCTGATTGCACTGACCGTACCTATATCATCGGGACGGACCTGCTGCCCGTCATCCACAAAGAATACATTCAGCTTCGACGCATGGATAATATCGTCGATTTGACTTACTCCCTGATACATATAGGCGCCTTTTCCTTTCAGTCGATGTGCCTCATCGACCACAAGCACGTCATAATAATCTTCCGGCACGCCGTAAAAGACAGAGGAGCCGCAAAACAGCTGCTTTACATTTTTTGATTTATCGGCTTTATCCGCAATCAGCTTTTTCACCATGGTCTCACGGAAAGCCGCATTCGGTGCGACAAATTTCGCATTCAGGCGGCGATCTATCAGTTCATGCAGCACCTTAAAGGAAATAACCGATTTCCCGGTTCCCGGACCGCCCTTTACAATAATTGTCTTCTTCTCATCCAGGCTCTGCAGCTGCTTCAGGATCGTCTGATAGGCAACGTTCTGCTCATCCATCAGAATAAACTCGTCATTGCCCCTGTACAGGCTGTCCACGCACTCCACCAGTTTGCGCGAAGGACGGATTCTGCCGTTTTCGATTTCGTAAAGGATGTCCATGCCTTTGCCGCGGCTGACATACCGGTGGATGCATTTCTCCAGCTTATCATAATCATTTTCGAAAAAAACCGGCGCGCTGTCCAGCACATCCCTGTATCTGTCATCCAGCAGCGGTTCCGGATCCCTGGGTACATAATTATGCAGATAGGCACATGGGAAACCGGAAATTCTGTTCTCATAGATGCCTTCGTTCATATTCTGCATCATCCGGTTATACGTGTCTGCCTGATAGGATGGATGGTTGACATTGCGGAATCCGCCGCCGACAAAGGTCCGCACCAGATCATGGATGTCGGTTGCCTCTGCACTTTCCCACTGTTTCAGTTCAACCAGCACATAATTCTGATTGTGTTCCTCGTCCTCACCGGTCACGATAAAATCGACGCGGTTGCTGGTATTCGGAATCATATATTCAATCAGAATGCCGCAGTCGTCTGCAATATCCGCATGCCGCACTGCCGTCTCCATGTATCGGAGGGAATTGCGCCAGGCACGTTTTTCGTTCGGCGATTCCCGGTGTCCGAGCTTCTCCAGAAAGTTTTCTTCAATTTTCGTATCAATCAGGTTCATATCGACATCGCTGCAGAACTGTGCAGATGTCCCGTTGTAGATTATCATTTGTATCACCAGTTATAAAAATATCTGCAAACAGTATAAATCGAGTAGGAGGCGGTGATTAGCCGCCGTCCTCTCACACCACCGTGCGTACCGTTCGGTACACGGCGGTTTCAACAGTTGACGTGCATGGACTG
>OMWM01000030.1 GCA_900314775.1 uncultured Eubacteriales bacterium
TGTAGATAGTTTTTTGTGGTAATTAACATTCTACCAAAAATCCTGCCATGGATCCTTATTTTATTCAGATGTCCAACTTCATTTTACAATCGGCGAAAATTTTTCCACAGTTAATTTTGAAATCAATCTGCGGGTGCGCCGCCGATGGCTTTGCGCGCACGGATATCGTCGCCGATAATCATCATAATGTCGTAGGCACTGATGATACGTGAAAAAATACGTTCGCTGTAGACCTTCTGCAGTGCGTCGAGCGACAGGTTGGTCGAAATGATCGTGGACCGCGATGCGTTCATCCGCTTGTTGAGCAGATAGAAGAGCTGTCCGGTGACAAAGCTGTTGGAAAGCTCTGTGCCGAGATCGTCGATGATCAGCAGGTCGCAGTCCTCGATATACGGGAAACGATCCTCCGCCTGCTCGGCCGGGTCCGTCTGGGCGCCGCGGTCAAAGGTATGATGCTCCATGACATCTACGAGGCCGATCGCACTGATGCTGATCACCGTGCGGCAGCGGTCGATCATCTCTTTCGCTATGCAGTTTGTCAGAAATGTCTTGCCGACGCCGGTCTTGCCGTAGAAGAGGATATTGCGCTTCCCGTCAAAATGATCGATGAATTCGTGACATTTCTTCAGCACGGCATTCATGTTCTCGCGCGGACTGATACCGAGAGACGGATCGGTCTTCCCGGAATAATAGCGGATATCAAAATGTTCGAAGTTCTCTCTGGTGAGAATCTCCCGGAGTCCGGACTGCTGATAGAGCAGTTCCGCGGCGAGCTGGCGGAAACAGACGCATTTCTGCCCGTTTACAAAACCGGTATCATGGCAGTGCGGGCAGACATATGGCGGGTCCAGATAATCATCCGGATAGCCCGCATTGGCAAGCAGCTGCCGCTGTTCGTGCTCGATATTGCGGATCTCGGCCTGTACGACAGATTTGTGCCGGTCCTGTCCGCTGACGGCGGCTTTCGTCTGCTCGGCGTAGATATCGACAATGCGCCTGCTCAGCTCATCGTAAGCCGGGAGCTTCTCCCGGATCTCCTGTTCGCGCCGGCGGATCAGCAGCTGTCGGTCGAGCCGGCGCTGGTCGTAGATACGCATCAGGGTCATATACTGTGAATTTGTAAGTCCCATGGCAAACCTCGTCAGTCAGATGTCGAGCCCGTTGTGGACTGCAGCCGGCGGATGAAAATCTTATCCAGATCGGTGTCGCTGTAGGAACGCTGCTGGAAATTGCCGAACTGGCCGCCCTGGCGCTTTGCCGTCTTCGCAGGAGCGGATTTGCTGCGGGCGCGGGCCTCGTCGTCGCGCTTTACCGCCTCCAGTGTATCGATGCCCTTCTCCTTCCAGTTGGAAAGGATCCGGTCAGTGTATTCGAAACTTGGCGAGTGCGTGGCACGTATGGTACGTGCGCATGCCTCCAGCACCATATCCTTCTCAAAGCCGTATTCGTGGAACCATTTGCGGATGAAAGCGGCTTCGCTGGTCGCCGGTCTGCGTCCGCCCAGTCCCAGCGCCTTCATCACGGCAAAGCTGGTGCCGTTGTACTGCTCTATGGAACGGTGCGCCTCCTCGGCCGTCTTGATGCCTTCTTCTGCCCAGCCGATGGCGGTCTTCTCGATATAGCGCATGTTCGTGTGGTTGTTATTGACGCAGTATTCAAAAAGATATTCAATCAGCTCATTGGAAAAACCGAGCTCGTCCGTAAAAAAGCAGATCATGTTGAGATCTGTCTCGCTCAGCGTACGGCCGAGATAAGCCTGAATGATGCCGATGAGTTCGCTGCCTTCCTTGCCGCTGCAGATCGAGCTGATCTGTTCCATGGAATAGGTCTTTTTCTCGTAGTGCTTCGCTGCAGGTGCAGCCGGTGCCGCCTTTATCTGAGGAGCTGGCTCTGTCTGCAGTGCCGGCTGCGCCATCGCGGTCTGCGCCGCAGGCGTCTCCGGAAGAGCAGGCTGTGCTTCCTCGCTGTGTCTGTTCAGGTCCATCAGGCAGATGGCGGTAATCGCATGATCGGCACCATCTGCATAGGAGAGAGTGAGCAGTCCCTTCTTCTCCCAGTAGCGGAGCGCACGGGTGACATCGGCGTCCGTCAGATTGAAAGTGTCCGCGATCGATTCCAGAGAAAGCTCATGGTCGCGGACCGGGAGCCAGCGCAGCAGATAAAGGTATATCTTAACAAACTCCCCGTTGGCATCCGGGAGATAATCATCAAAAAATGCTTTCGGAATCCTGACGTAATTGTCAGAGCCTTCCGATACGAGTTTTACATTGCGGGACATAGTCCACCCCTCTTTTCGTCAGTTCTTGTGCGGTTTAAATTATAGCACAGATGATTTTTTTTGAGAATAGAAGGGCAGGCCGGCGCGCGCGGTGCATGCGTTTTCTGCCCGCCGGTGGATAAAGTGGATAACTCTGTTTTCTGCCGTATTTTTCAGATAAAAATATCCACCGCCCGGCGCGCCGCAAACGGCCGGCCAAACGGTGGATAAAGTGGATAAAAAATTATTTAACGAGGTCTTCCCCGATTTTTACAACGTTTCCGGCACCCATGGTTATCAACAGGTCGCCGTTGACACAATTTTTTCGGAGGAAATCTTCGATCTTCTCAAAACTCGGAAAATAGTAGGCTTCCTTTCCCTGATCCTGCAGCAGGCGGACGATGTCGCGGCTGTGCACCATGCCGGTATCCTTCTCGCGGGCGGCGAAAATATCGGCGAGGACAACCTTGTCTGCCAGCATCAGCGCATCGGCGAACTGATCCAGGAAAGCGATTGTCCGCGAATAGGTGTGCGGCTGGAATACGCACCACAGCGTCTTGTGCGGATAGTTGCGCGCCGCTGTCAGTGTGGCGCGGATTTCCGTCGGATGATGCGCGTAGTCGTCGATGACGGTTACGCCGTTAAACTGTCCCTTGTATTCAAAGCGGCGGTCAGCGCCATCGAAGGAAAGAATGCCGGCGAGGATGGCATCGTCGCTGATGCCGATCTGGCGTGCGGCGGCAACGGCTGCCAGCGCGTTGGAGATGTTGTGCCTTCCCGGTACCTTCAGCTGGATGCGCAGCGTCGGCTTGCCGTATTCAACGAGGGTAAAGGAGCCGTGCGCGTGCTCATCAAACGCAATATCGGCAGCGGTATAGTCGCTTCCCTCGCTGAAGCCATAGGTGACGATGCGGCAGCGCAGGCCGTCGGTGATCTCATTGAGATTGTCGATTTCGCTGTTGATGATCAGCGTGCCCTGCTCATCCGGCTTTTCCGCGAAAATGCGGAACGAATGGCGGATGTCATTGAGATCCTTGAAGAAATCGAGATGATCCTCTTCAATATTCAGGATGACGGCGATCTTCGGTGTGAGGCTGAGAAAGCTGTTTGTATATTCGCAGGCCTCGGTGATAAATGTGTCGGAACGGCCGACGCGGACATTGCCGCCGATGGATTTCAGAATACCGCCGACACTGATGGTCGGGTCGGTATCTGCCTTCAGCAGAATATTGGAAATCATGGAAGTTGTCGTCGTCTTGCCGTGCGTACCCGAAATGGCAATGGAATTGCGGTAGCAGGCCATGATCTGGCCGAGCAGGGCGGCACGGTCCATCATCGGAATGCCGGCAGAAGCCGCCGCCATGTATTCCGGATTGTCGCGGTGAATAGCTGCCGTATAGACGACGGCATCGATATCATCCGTGATATTCTCGGCGCGCTGACCGTATTCGATCTTCGCTCCCATCGAGGCGAGATGCTCTGTGAGCGCTGACTTGTTCCCGTCCGAACCGGAAACCGTAAATCCGCGGTCGAGCAGAATCTCGGCGAGACCGCTCATGCTGATACCGCCGATGCCGATAAAATGGATATGCTGAGGTTTGTTGAAATTAATCTGGTACATAAAATCAGTCCTGTTCCTTCTATATTAATGTAATGATTTTTGCCGCACGCAGGCTGCGCCCGGGCAGTCCGGACCGCGGTATATTTTTCTGAAAAAGACTGTAAAAAGTCCAGTAACATTATACATGCAAACCATAAAAAAGCAAATCAGAACAGGTAAAAATCACATAGCCAAGTTAACATAATCCAACCGCTAAAAACTGGACAACATGGTATAAAAACCGCATTGCATAGTAGATATTTTCGTCAATATGCACTCTTTTTTTAGTTAAAACTACAAATAATGGTAATTAGCACTGTTCATATTTTATGTTATTGTGCTATAATATGAGCACAGGAAACAACTGAGGTGATTTTGTGATTAAGAAGGAAATGATTGCCATGCTGCTGGCAGGCGGCCAGGGCAGCAGGCTTGGAGTATTGACAGCAAATGTCGCAAAACCGGCCGTCATGTTCGGTGGGAAATACCGTATTATCGATTTTCCTCTCAGCAACTGTATCAATTCCGGTGTCGATACGGTCGGCGTTCTTACGCAGTACCGTCATCTGAGACTGAATACACATATCGGAATCGGTATTCCGTGGGATCTGGACCGCATTAACGGCGGTGTCACGCTCCTGCCGCCATATGAGACGAGCAGCACGTCTGACTGGTATTCAGGCACAGCAAATTCCGTATATCAGAATCTCGAGTTTATGGATCACTACAATCCGGATTATGTCTTAATCCTGGGCGGTGACCATGTATATAAGATGGATTATGAGATGATGCTTGACTACCACAAGAAGAAGGGCGCCGACGTCACTATTGCCTGCATTCCGGTTCCATGGGAGGAGGCAAGCAGATTTGGCGTTGCTGTAGCCGATGAAGACGGCAATATCAGAAATTTCGAAGAAAAACCTGCGCATCCATCAAGCAATCTGGCTTCGATGGGCATTTATATTTTTAACTATAAAGTGCTCAGAGAAGCGCTGATCGCCCTGAAGGATCAGCCGGGCTGTGACTTCGGTATGCACGTTATTCCGTATATTCAGGAGAAGACGCACAATATCTATGCTTATGAGTTCAATGGCTACTGGAAGGATGTCGGTACACTTTCGGCATACTGGCAGGCCAATATGGAACTGATCAGCATCATACCGGAGTTCAATCTCTATGAGGAGTTCTGGAAAGTCTATACGCGCAACGACATTATCCGTCCGCTTTATTTCGGCGATAAGGCCGATGTCGATACCTGCATTATCGGCGATGGTGCGGAGATCCGCGGAACGGTGGAGAACAGCGTGATCGGAAGCGGTGCCGTGATTGAGGACGGTGCTATTGTGCGCGATTCGATTGTCATGGAGAACGCGGTGATCGGGAAGGATACCGTCGTTGACAAGTCGATTATAGCGGAGTCCGTTCATGTCGGAGCAAAGTGCCATCTTGGCGTCGGGAAATTCGCGAGGAACGAATACAATCCGAAGGTTTACAATGCCGATCTGGTGACGATCGCGGAGGATTCTGTGATCCCTGACGGTGTAAGCATCGGCAAGAATACAGCCATTTCCGGTATCACAACCATTGATGATTATAAAGACGGATTACTCGCAAGCGGACAGGTAATCATTAAGGCAGGTGATCGATGATGAAGGCATTGGGTATTATTCTTGCAGGCGGCGGCAGCAGCAGACTCGGAGATCTTTCCAAGAAGAGGGCCGTGGCGGCTATGCCGATCGCGGGAAGCTATCGCTGTATTGATTTTGCACTGAGCAGCATGTCCAACTCCCATGTGCAGAAAGTGGCTGTTTTCACGCAGTACAATGCGCGGTCGCTGAATCAGCATCTGAGTTCATCGAAATGGTGGGATTTCGGCCGTAAACAGGGCGGTCTTTTCCTGCTCACACCTACAGTTACGACGACCAATGATTCCTGGTTCCGCGGCACTGCGGACGCGATGTGCCAGAATATAGATTTTCTGCGCGATTCTCATGAACCTTATGTGGTTATTTCGTCCGGTGATTGTGTCTACAAGGCGGATCTCGGCAAGATGCTGCAGTATCATATCGACAAGAACGCCGATATTACAATAGCGTACACTCAAATCGACAATACACTGGATAATCCGGCGCGATTCGGTGTGCTGACTCTGGATAAAGATAATAAAATCCTCAGCCTTGATGAGAAGCCTGCAGAGGCGTCCGGCAATATTGTGAATACCGGTATTTATATCATGCGAAGGAGATTCCTGATTGAGCTCCTGAACAGAGCGGACAAGGAAGGCAGGTACAATCTGGTACAGGATATCATCGTGCCGCTGATCGGAACCCGCAATGTCTATGGATATGAGCTGCCGGGTTACTGGAGCAATATCGCGACAGTTGACGCATATTACAGAACCAATATGGATTTTCTGAAACAGGATATGCGTGAATATTTCTTCGGCGGATATAACAGTATATATTCGAAAGAGACGGATGAACCGCCGGCCAAGTTCAATGAGGGCGCAAGCGTTCGGAATTCACTGATCGCGAGCGGCTGCATTATCAATGGTGCCGTGGAGAACTCTGTTCTCTGCCGCAAGGTTTATCTTGGAAGCAACAGTGTAGTTAGAAATTCAGTTATTTTAGGAGATGTTTATATTAGTGACAATACGGTAGTTGAAAATTGTATTGTTGAAAGCCGCGGGACACTTCGCTCGGCAAGGCAGTATAAGGGGACAGACGGAAAGATCAGAGTCGTTGTGGAGTCGAATGAAAGGTATCTTATATAATTTGCATACCGTAGTGTAATATAGCAGAACCTGCCTGTGATCTGCAAGGAGGAAGACTATGCAAATTACCGATGTAAGAGTTCGAAAGATCAATAATAAGGGCAAGTTGAAGGCAGTTGTTTCTGTCACGATCGATGACGAATTTGTCGTACACGATATCAAGGTGATCGATGGTGATAAGGGATTGTTCATCGCAATGCCGAGCAGAAGAACTGCCGATGGCGAGTACCGGGATATCGCACATCCGATTAATTCTGAGACGCGCGAGCGCCTTCAGGGAATCATACTAGAGAAATATCAGCAGGCAGAGGATGTGGCACCGGCTGAAGACGAGTAGGTCTTCGGCGATCGTACATACCATACAAAATAAAAGGCCGTCTCGTATGAGACGGCCTTTTTCTATGAGGGGTAAATTTTTTCGGCAGGTATGTCTGCCGCTGGTTGGCTTTTCAGTATGCACCGCCCTCAGGCTCTGGCGGTGACCACTGCTGGTTTTACCTGTCTGTCCTGACGCATCATGAAATCCATGATTCTTGTGACGTCTTCTTTATCGTATGCGACAAGTTCCAGCTCAGGGATTTCATTGCTCGAAAATACCTTGGCGAGTGCAACGAACTGGCTGAGCTTGGATTTGAGGTTGATGCAGTCACCTTCTCCGGTAACCAGCTCCACCTTACCCTTGCAGCTGTCGATCATTTTGAAGAATCCGTCGATGTCTGTAACGTTTGTAACTTTCATTGCAGTTCTCCTTTCTTTAATTCCCTTTGCCTGTTTCGATGGTCATTATACACGCCTGAAAACGGATTGCAAGCGTTTTCACGAAAATCGGCGTATTGGCGATTATAGACAAAAACAGGAAATATTATTGTGCATAATAACGGAGAATCCGGTAAAAATATAGGCATAATTACCTGTAAACCGGATTATTTTTTGTGTGTGCAAAAAAACACGGCGGGAAAAAGGAGACTGTGATACACTAGGATAGTAGTTTTAAAAACAGTAATGATAAGGATGGTATGCAATGTTTATCGTAGCAGGATTGGGCAACCCGGGCCTTCAGTACGTAAATACAAGACACAATACGGGCTTTGCCGCGCTGGACACACTGGCAGAGCAGTGCGGTATCCGTTTTACCATGCATAAGTATAAAGGCATCTGCGGACAGGGATTCATCGGCGCGGAGAAGGTGCTGCTGATCAAGCCGCAGACCTATATGAATCTGAGCGGCGAATGTCTGCAGGAAGCCGTTCATTTCTATAAGGTGCCGTCAGACCATGTGCTCGTCATGTATGACGATATCAGCTTGCCGGTCGGTCAGCTGCGGATCCGGGAAAAGGGCAGCGCCGGCGGCCATAACGGAATGAAGAGCATTATTGCCTGCCTCGGCACGGACGTATTTCCGCGGATCAAGATCGGCATCGGCGAGAAGCCGGCCGGCTATGACCTGGCGGCCTACGTGCTTGGCCATTATTCGGAAGAAGACCGGAAGCTTATGGCGGAGGCATTTGACAATGCCGCAGAGGCGGCGCAGATGATTGTCGGCGGCGATGTGAAAGGCGCGATGAATCATTTTAACGTGCGCAACAGGCAGAAGCAGGCATAAGAAGCAGGAGGATCGTATTGAAGACATTTACAGAGCCGCTTGAAGGCCTGCATGAATTTGCGCTGATCCGGAAGGATCTGGAGAGCGGGCAGACACCGGTCCGTGTCAGCGGCTGCATCGATGTGCAGAAGAGCCATCTGATCAGTGCGCTGGGCGAGGCGTATCCGCGGAAGCTGATTATCACCTACAGCGAGACGAAAGCCAGACAGATCCTCGCAGATTACCGTTTCTTCGACAGCCGGGCGGTGTATTATCCGGCAAAAGACCTGATTTTCTACAGCGCTGACGTGCAGAGCGATTTTATCGTGGGTCAGCGTATGACCTGTATCAACCGCATTCTGTCAGGAGAGCCGGTCACGGTTGTGACGGTGATCGACAGCCTGATGGATAAGATACAGAAGCCGGAGCAGATGAGACGGCAGCAGCTGCATTTTACGGTGGATGAGGAAATCAATCTCGAAGAGACGGAAAAGCGCCTCGCCGATGCGGGCTTTGAACGTGTCAGTGAGGTTGAGACGCCGGGGCAGTTTGCGGTGCGCGGCGGCATTCTGGATATTTTCAATGTGGCGGATGAGAATCCGGTCAGGATCGAACTGTGGGACGACACCATCGATTCCATTCGTATTTTTGATGCGCAGACGCAGCGGTCGATCAACGATGACCTGGAGGAATTTTCGGTCTATCCGGCGGCAGAGTATTTCATGGATGAGGCGCGCAGGCAGGCGGGTATCGCCGCCATCAGCGCGGATGCGAAAAAACAGGCGGCGGCGCTGTCCGGCGAGGGCAGCCAGCAGGCCGCGCATCACCTGCAGGGTATGGTGCAGGAGCTGACGGATACGATGGATGCGCTGGGCAACGGCGCGAATATCGACAGCTACGCGGCGTATTTTTATGACGATCTGGGCACCTTCCTCGATTATTTTGACGGGGACGGCAGCCTGATTGCCGTGGATGAGCCCGCGCGCGTTTCGGAACGGGGCGATGCGGTTTACAAGGAGTATTCGGCCAGCATGGAGGAACGCCTCGGTGCCGGCGCCGCACTGCCGGGACAGGCGCGCGCCGTGAGCAGTTTCGAAGAGGTTCTGTCGGATATTGCGGACAGGAGAACCGTGCTGCTGACCGCGCTGCAGTATAAGATTGCGGGTATACCGGTGCGCGCCGATTATGGCATGCACGTCGTTGGCATGAGCAATTACAACGGCAATTTTGAGATGCTGATGAAGGACATCGATCGGTGGATGCGCCAGCAGTACAGACTGGTTGTCATCTGCAGTTCGGAGCTGCGCGGCACACGCCTGGCATCGGAGATCACGGAACGCGGCTACACGGCGATGTATACCGAGGACCGCAGCCGCGTACTTGAGCCGCGCCAGATCATGGTGACGCGCGGCGCACTGCGGCAGGGCATTGAGTACCCGGATATCCGCTTCGCCATTATTTCCGAGACGGATATTGTCGGAGCGGCCCGAAAGAAAAAGCGCAGCCGCCGCAAGGACAGCCGCGGCGAGGCAATCAGCTCGCTGTCGACACTGAGCGTCGGCGATTATGTTGTACACGAGCGCTGGGGCATCGGCGTCTACCAGGGCATTGAGAAGATCGAGACGGATGACACGCAGCGTGATTACATCCGCATTGCCTATAAAAATGAAGAATCACTGCTGATCCCGGTTTCGCAGCTGGATGCGATTCAGAAATATGCGGATAAGGGAGCGGAAAAGGTTGCTGTCAATTCGATGGGCGGCCGTGAATGGAAGAAGACGCGCCGGCGCGTCAGCAAAGCGGTCCATGTGCTGGCGGCGGACCTTGTCCGGCTGTATGCCATCCGCGAACACGAAAAGGGCTATGCCTGCGGACCGGATACAGTCTGGCAGAAAGAATTTGAGGATATGTTTCCGTACGAGGAGACGAATGACCAGATCGCCGCGATCGATGATGTCAAACGGGACATGGAGAGCACGAAGATCATGGATCGCCTGATCTGCGGCGATGTCGGGTTCGGCAAGACGGAAGTCGCCATCCGCGCGGCATTCAAGATGGTGCAGGAGGGCAAACAGGTGGCGATGCTCGTGCCGACGACCATTCTGGCGCAGCAGCACTATCAGACTTTTGCGCAGCGGATGAAGGATTATCCGGTCAACATCGAGATGCTTTCCCGTTTCCGGACGTCCGCGCAGCAGAAGGAGACGATCCGGCGGCTGAAGAGCGGAGAGACGGATATTGTGATCGGCACGCACCGCCTGCTGTCCGCCGATGTCGGCTTCAAGGATCTCGGCCTTCTGATCGTGGACGAGGAACAGCGTTTCGGCGTCACGCACAAAGAGAAAATCAAGAACCTGCGCAAGACGGTGGATGTGCTGACCCTCACGGCGACGCCGATTCCGCGAACCATGCATATGAGCCTGATCGGCATCCGCGACATCAGTCTGCTGAACGAGGCGCCGATGGACCGTCTGCCGATTCAGACCTACATTATGGAATACGATGAAGGCATGGTCCGGCGGGCGATTATCCGTGAGATGGATCGCGGCGGGCAGGTGTTTTACGTGTACAACCGCGTGCGCGGCATCGAGGAGGAAGCCGCGAAGGTTTCCCGGCTCGTGCCGGAAGCGGAAGTAGCCTATGCGCACGGACAGATGCGCCCGGCGCAGCTGGAAAAGATTCTGTCCGATTTCGTCAGCGGCGATATCGATGTCCTCGTCTCCACGACGATCATCGAGACCGGCATGGATATGCCGAATGTCAATACGATCATTATCCAGGACGCAGACCGGTTCGGCCTCGCACAGCTGTATCAGCTGCGCGGCCGTGTGGGGCGGTCCAGCCGCACCTCGTACGCGTTTCTTCTTTATAAACGGGACAAGGTTCTGCGTGAGGTCGCGGAGAAACGGCTGGCCGCCATCCGCGAATTTACCGACCTGGGATCCGGCTACCGCATTGCCATGCGGGATCTGGAGATCCGCGGCGCCGGCAGCCTGCTCGGCGGCGAACAGAGCGGTCATATGGAAGCGGTCGGCTACGATCTCTACTGCAAAATGCTCGGGCGGGCGATCCGCGAGGAGCAGGGCGGCGAGGCACCGGAGGAAGATTTTGATACGTCTGTGGACATCAAAGTCGACGCCTATATTCCGGATTCCTATATCCGCAATGAGATGCAGAAACTGGAGATGTATAAGCGGATTGCGCGCATAGGAAATGAAGAGGAGAAGAGCGAACTGGTGGATGAGCTGGTTGACCGCTTCGGCGACGTGCCGCAGCCGGTCGACAATCTCCTGAATATTGCGCTGTTGAAAGCCATGGCACACAGCGTTTATGTGACACAGATTGTGCACCGCGGAGAAAAAACTACTATATATATGTATGAACGGGCGAAAATCACCGCGGCAGCCATTCCGGACCTGCTTGAGGAATACGGCCGGAAACTGGAATTCAAGCCTGACCCGAAGCAGCCGCGCTTTATATTCCGTCCGGAGGCAAAAAAAGACGCCGTTCTCCTGAAGCAGGAATTAAAGCTTGTTTCAGACATGTCGCAGCGGCTGACGGAAAAGCCGGGTACTTGATAAATGCATTTTCATGGTGTAAAATAATTCATGATATGCTTTATAACCGAGAGAGATTATTATGAACAATAGGTTCAGCTAACCCGATAAAAATGATGAAAAGGAGCAGGCTTCATGTCAAAAAAGAAAAATGATTTCTGGGACACGCCGGAAGAAGACGAACTTCAGGATGCCGCCGGGGAAAATTCGAGTGCAGAAGAATGGTCGGCAGTGAAAAGCCTCCCATTAAAGATAATAATGAGGATTCTGCTGATGATTTCGTTCATTGCAGCAGCCGTTTCCGGCTTTGTTGTATATGAATATGTTTACGACCGCTACGCGGACGGAAACTTTAATGACGATTTCTTCAACAGCCGCAGCTTTGCCGCGGAATATGATGACAGCGTGGATAATCTTTTCCAGCTGCTGAATGCCATGGAAGAGGATTCCACAGTTACGGATCCTGGCAATGAAGAGCGCCTGGCGACGATGATTGAGAATTATATGGGCAAGGATACCAACTTCTCTTTCATGATTCAGGATGCAGATCATCAGACCATCGCCGAGAGCGGTGATGATGCCAAACAGAGAATCGAAGCCAGCAGCCATTACCTTCTCCTGACCAGCGACAGCAGCGGATCAAGCACCAGCAGTACGCTGCCTGGTATGCTTCTGGAAAGCGATAAATGGGAGCAGGAACTGAAGAACGCAAGTGAAGATTATATTATTTATACCGCTGTAGACAATGAACTGTCACAGAAGGACAATTTTTACGAGGCACAGCAGCAGTTCAACCAGACAGCACAGTATTTCCGATATGCCAGAATTATCGGCATCATCGCCGTCATCCTGCTGATTATCAGCCTGATTTTCAGTATCATGGCAACCGGTATGAAGCGCGGATATGATGGCGTCAGACTGAACTGGTTCGATAAGATTCCGACAGAGATTGCGCTGATCATCATGCTGGCCGGCGATTATGGTCTGTATTATCTGATCCGCATGTTCTTCGGACGCAATGGCAGTGTCAATGCGTTCGGACTCAGTCAGTACCTGACATACACCAATATCAGCTATGCGCTGATGATTGTGGCTTATATCTGGTTCATCAAGTGCTTCTTCAGCGTGATTCGCCGTATCAAGGCAGGCACTTTCTACCGCAAGTCCATCATCGGACGGATTATCATCGCGGTATCCAATGCGATCGGCAAACTGCCGTCCGCACTGTGTGTTCTGCTGACGATCATCATTCTGGTGCTGATCAACGGCGGTGTTGTCTATGGATGCATCTTCATGCGTCAGTACACGGTAAAGGGCATTCCGATTGCATTCCTTGTGGCTGCGGTTACCTTTATCTATGAGATCATGGCGATTGTGGCGCACAGCCATGACAGAAATATGGCGGAACAGGCGCTGTTCCATGATGATGACGACCTGGCGGCCGAGGAAGCGGCAATGGAAGAGCCTGCAGCCGAAGCGGCATCCGAGGCGGCTGATGCGGTCACCGTATCCGCGTCCGGCAGACAGAAACCGTCCATGTCAGGCAGATATAAATCACAGAGTGCAGCGGCACCGGCAGAGGAGACGAAGGAAGCACCGCAGCAGAGCGATGACGACAAGATGGATTTCGAGTCATTTGACCTCGGCCATGCTGTAGAAGAGGCAGAGAAGAAGAAAGCGGAGAGCGAAGCGGCTAAGAAAGAGACAAGAACCGCGAAGGCGGAAGAAGCTCTTGCAGCTGCCAAAGCGGCAGACACCGAGAAGACAGTCGTACTTTCCGAGGACGATATCATGAAAGCCATCAATGCTTCAGCAGCTCCGGCTGTGGAGCAGCCGAAGACCAAGAAGCCTGAACAGGCTCAGCAGGAGACTGCACAGGAGCAGCCTGAACAGGCAGCGGCGGAGAAGACCGTTTCCGCACCGGCTGAGCAGACAGCTTCCGTTCCGGAGAGCAGTAAGGCACAGAAGACATCTTCTGAGAACCTGCAGCCGGCGGAGGATGAGACAGAAGGTTTTGACCTTACCCAGCTGACCAAGAGTGTCCGCAATACATACAGGGCACAGCTCAAACCGAGAGGCATCGTCGCTTCCGTCCGGGCTCCGAGAAAACCGGTCATGGTTGACATGGATCAGGATAAGACAGCTCTCGTCATCTCCGATATTATGGATCAGATGGTGCGTTTTTCCACTGACAACGTGAAGAATTATGCGGAGGTCTATACGCAGGGCAGCAAGGCGCTTCTGATTGTCAGAGTCACCGTTGCCGAAGATAAGATCGAGGATGCGAAGAAGATCTCATCGGACGGCACCTTTGACCGGGCATCGAAGATCGTCGCAGAAGAAGGCGGCCGGTTCATTTCCATGGTAGATGACAATGTCCTCAAGGTGGGCATGCTTGTGAAGAGAATCGGTGCATAACTGAGAGGTAAAATAAAACCGGTGCATCGGCCGACAGGGCCGGGCACCGGTTTTTTATATCAGAAGAGAAAGAGAAGGTGTGCAGAATTTCTGCACACCTTCTCTGCTTTTTCTGTATCAGCTCCTCAGCTACTCATCCAGCACGGCGATTTCGAGAAAGTCAAAACTGATTGCCTCGATAAAATTATCCTGCGTAAAACGTGTTCGGCTGCGGCGCTGAAATTCGCGGATATTGCGATCCAGCCAGATCGGCTCCGGCAGATCAAATTCACGGCTCATCGCCGTAACGGCGTGGGCGACTTTCGCTGTCCGGGACACATCGCTGCCGTCTGTAACCTGCATATCCCGGATGATGTGATTTTTCCTGACGATTTTACCATATAAAGTGAACATGACAGTCCTCATTTCCATTCCAAACATATATTCTGTGCATAATGATAGTTTACAGCACCTTTTTTTGTCAAGGACAACTAATAATTTCAAAAAAATTACAGTTGTTAAATATTTATTAACATGTTATACTGTTTAATAAATAATTGTGCAACAAAATGTGTATTCTTCAGAGGAGGAACATTATGAAGAGAACATGGCTTACGAGGGCTGCGGCGGCTGCCTCAATCGCTGCAGTGCTTGCATCCGGCTATCCTCTTTCTGCGCTGGCGGAGACGGCCGGCTATCAGGAGGAGACAGCAGCGGATACCACAGAACTTCAGGAGAGCGAGACTGAATCAGAGGAAAACGCCGCTTCTGCGGAAGAGACAGAGACGGAGACAGAGACAGAATCGGAGACAGAGACAGAAGCAGAGGTACACCAGATTACGGGCTTCGCAGGACTGGCTGAGTCAGAGAAGGAATACACAGTCAGCTATTATAATAAGCCGTCTGAAGACGAAGTCATTGCCATGCTTCCGGATACGATTGAAGTCTATCTGGACAATCAGTCAGTGACGACCGAGATTCCGGTTACCTGGGAGAACCCGGTATCGGACAGCGATTACAGCAGTACGGATTATTTCTATTATGAATATGACGCTGTGTGGGATACAGATCAGTACACACTGGCGACAGATCAGGAAGCACCGTATGTATGGGTTAACCTGAGTACAGCGCTCGGCGAAGGCGAGACCGAAGTCGGCAGCAGCAATGTTTCCGGCGGCAGCCAGTCTGCGGTGGCATCTGTTTTCCGCGGCAGGATAGCGACCGGTTCCAATCTTCTGCTTGCGGCTGCTTCTGCATCGACTCAGGATAGCAACCAGCAGGCGATTTACAATTATCTGACGCAGAAGATGGGATTCAATACAGCGGCCGCGTGCGGTATTCTCAGTAATATTGAGGCAGAATCCGCTTTTTATCCTACCCTTTACGGAGACGGCGGCACGAGCTACGGATTATGTCAGTGGCACAATGATCGTTTTACCGCGCTGAAGAATTATACAAGCAATTACCAGACAGTCGAGGGACAGATGAGTTATCTGTACTACGAGCTGCAGACAAGCTATTCCGGTGTACTCAATTATCTGCGCAATGTCAGCAATAATGCGTCGGGCGCCTATTATGCGGGTTACTACTGGTGCTATTATTTCGAGATTCCGGCAAACCGGGCCAAAGCGGCACAGGTAAGAGGCAACCGTGCCAGTGAACATTTCTGGCCGCAGTACAGCGGACAGGCGACCAATGGCAGCACGGACAGCGGCGATACCACGGTATCTTCTCTGCAGATTTCCGGCGCGACAAAGCCAACCTCTCTGACAGAGGGCAGCGGCTTCAGCGTGCAGGGCACCATCAGTTCCAATACAAGAATCACGCAGGTTACGGCAGGCGTTTATGATGCATCCGGCAATCGTGTTATCGGTGCGGAGGCGTCACCGTATACGACTATGTATACACTCGGCAATATGGATGCTTCCATCCGGTTCGGCACTCTTTCCGCAGGAACCTATACCTATAAGGTTATCGCTACGGATGAGAAGGAGACGAAGACACTCGTTGAGACGCAGTTTACAGTAACCGGTTCCGGCAGCGGCACATCGCAGTCATCAGGTCTGCGCATCACCGGTCAGAATCATCCGGACGATCTGACCACCGGACAGGGATTCAGCATCAAGGGTGTTGTCACCTCCGACAAGACAATCACCAATGTGACCGTTGGCGTTTACGATGCGTCCGGCAATCAGCTGATTGGCGCAAGCGCATCACCGAACAGCAAGAGTTTTGATTTATACAGCCTTGATACCCGTGTCCGTTTCGGCACGCTCTCAGCCGGTATCTATGTATACAAGGTTACCGCTGAAGATCAGGATGGTCCGCAGACGCTGGTAGAGGCATATTTCACGGAGACAGCGGCGAACAATGCCACCGTGTCCTCACTGAGCATTTCGAATTATTCGCAGCCGACGACGATTCAGGAAGGCTCCGGTTTCTCTGTAAGAGGTACCATTACTTCTTCATCGAAGATCAAACGGGCCAGCGTCAATATCGTGGATGATTCCGGCGATCAGGTAATCAGCGCAAGTGCATCTCCGAATACTTCGACCTACAATATCTCGGGTCTGGACAGCAAGGTGCGTTTCGGCACACTTTCCACCGGCGAGTACACCTATCAGGTTACGGCTGAGGATGCAGGCGGCGAGGAGACCCTCGTGAACGATGACTTCTCCGTTGTCGGCGGCGAGGTGAAGGGACTTGAGATTGCCAATGCGGTAAATCCTGACAGCTTCACGGCAGGCACAGTATTTACAATCGGCGGCAGCATTTCCTCCGGTTCGAAGATTTCCAATGTCACGGCAGCTGTTTATAACGGATCCGGCAGCAAGGTGCTCAGCGCCAGCATGAATCCGAACAGCACGTCCTGCGAGCTGAGCAGTCTTGCCGGCAAGCTGCAGTTCGAGACACTGGCAGCAGGTACATATACCTATGCAGTAAACGCAACCGATCAGACCGGTACGCAGGCACTTGTCAATGTGAAATTTACAGTCAAGGAAGCAGATGCCTGCATCAGCATTGCGGATTATACGGCGCCGACAAGTCTGACGGTAGGCGATTATTTCGTGGTTCGCGGCAATGTGACATCGGATTCCCGGCTCACCAATGTGACGGTCGGTGTCTATGACAGCAATGGCAAACAGGTAATCGGTGCAAGTGCGACACCGAACAAGAAGACATACAGTCTCTCCGGTCTTGACTGGAAGGTGAAGTTCGGCAAGCTTTCGGCAGGCAGCTATGTCTACCGCGTGACCGCATCCAACAAGAACGGCACGAAGACACTTGTTGAGCAGAATTTCACGGAAAGCGTTTCCAAGGTCGGCCTGAAGCTGACAAGCTACACGAAGCCGACAGAGCTGACGACAGGCAATTACTTTATCCTCAGAGGCATCGTGACATCCGGCAGCACAATCAAGAGTGTGACAGCCGCTGTCTATGATGAGGACGGCAAACAGGTAATCGGATACACGGCACATCCGAACAGCCGCTCTTACAGCCTTGCCAGCCTGGATACGAAGGTGAAGTTCGGCAAGCTTTCCGCAGGCACCTATTCCTATCGTGTTATTGCGGAAGACGAGAACGGCACGACGACACTGCTTGATCAGACCTTTACCGAGAAGGATCCGTCCGGCAGTCTGAAGCTTACAAGCTACACCAAACCGATTTCTCTGCATGTCGGCAACGGCTTTTCCGTACAGGGCAGAGTTTCCTCCGGCAGCAAGCTGAAGGAAGTTACGGTCGGTGTCTATACGGAAGACGGCACGAAGGTGATCGGCTGCACCGCACATCCGACGATCAACTGGTATTACCTGGAGAATATGGATCACAGGATTAAGTTCGGTAAGCTGAAGAAGGGAACCTATTACTACAGGGTTACGGCGACCGATCAGAACGGTACGGTAACGCTGCTCAATGCGAAGTTCACGGAAAAATAATTTTCCGACCGTATGCGATCTTTTGTATAATAAATAGTGATCATGCTATAATAAATGCAAATGGTCTGTTCACGCAGATCATTTGCATTAATTTTTGGAGCGTTTTTATGGAAAATAATATTCTGATTAATTTTGCCGAAGAAGACGAAGAGGCACTGCGGCCGGTGCTCAGGCGTCTTATGGAGAAATTCCCCGGCGCCGGCTATGGACCAGAGGCTGTCCGCAGTCTGAAAAAATACAGATATATTGTTAATCTCTATACGCCGGCGGCGGAGAAATCTGCCGATTACCGGCGCGTCATTGGCTATGCGGTCAAACATCACCTGGACTGCCTGCTGTTTCACGTGGAACCTGAGGCGGCATCGTTTGACATGGAACTTACGGTGCAGGTCCTTCTTGGTCTGCTGAACGGTAAGACGCCGGCGGCGGAAGGCGTGCCGCAGGGCGCGGCGGCCGGAACAGATGCCAGAAAGGCAGAAGGCGAAGCACCGGAGAAGGCTGCACCGCAGGGCGGACAGGATGCAGACCGGTCAGCGCAGAGAACGGAAGAAGGCGGCCGCAGCGAGGAGACCGCGAAAGAAGAGACTGTCCGGAGCGAGGAGGCCGCGGAAGCGGAGTCCGTCCGCAGCGAGGAGACAGCGAAAGCGGAGATTGCCCGCAGCGCGGAAACAGCGAACGCAGAGACTGCCCGGAGCGAAGAGACAGCGAAAGCGGGAGATGTTCGCAGCGAGGAGACAGCGAAAGCGGAGACTGCCCAGAGCGCGGAGGGCACCGTGCCGGCACAGCCGAAGACGGCAGAACCGGCGGCGCAGCATAATACCGCCGTCTTGGCGTCAGCGCAGAGCAGCACTGCGCCGCAGGCAGATGAGGCAGCCGAGCAGGTTGAGATGGAGCTTCAGCAGGTTGTGACCCGCGAGGAAGAAGAGATCGAGAAGGCCGCCGACCAGAGAAGTCTGGTGCGTGACCGCCTGTATGCCGAAGGCATGCAGTACATGAATGGCATCGAACGGGAGCAGAATCCATACAAAGCCTTTGACTGTTTCCGCCAGGCTGCCAATGCGGGTTCCGTGCTGGCGCAGTATCAGCTCAGTGTCTGCTATGATCAGGGCATCGGCGTACGCCGCAGCGCTGCAGAGGCAGCGCGCTGGTGCGAGATGGCTGCCTTTGGCGGATACGGCAAGGCGCAGTGCGTGATCGGCTACTGCTATGAGACAGGTCAGGGCGTTTCACGGAACATGCGCGATGCGGTCCGGTGGTATCAGGCAGCGGCGGAGCAGGGCGAAATCGAGGCCATCAACAATCTGGCCTTCTGCTATCAGAAAGGCCGTGGCGTACGGCGCGATATGGATAAGGCAATTGCCCTCTACGAGCAGGCCGCCGAGGCCGGACACGCAAGTGCCCAGTATAATCTGGGCTTCTGCTACTGGTACGGCGAGGGCGTCAAGAGCGATAAACAGCGCGCAATCGAACTTTTCCGCACTTCGGCGAAGAGCGGAAACCAGAAAGCACAGCAGATGATGAAGATTCTCAATCTTCATGCCTATGTAAAATAATAAAATCTGAAAGGGGTTAATAAAATGGCAGACGAAAAAGAGAAGGCGGTTAAGCCAATTAATGTACTTACACCAGATGAAGCAAAATTTGCGGATTATGTGAGGGTCCGCACGGAGAAGACGCTCGGCGACATCCGCGCGCTTGCAGAAGAAGGCAATAAAGATCCGGAAGAATGGTGCCGGTGCTTCAGCTATCTTGGCAGAACTTACGGAAGGGATTCCGACGAGACATTCAAATGGTACAAATACTATTACAGAAATGGCATGATTCCGAAGGAAGTAGCGCTGGATGTGCTGATTCAGGTATATCTTACCTGCAGCGTCGATCAAGGATTTGCGAACATGCTTGTCAAAGCGGTTCGCGAGATGCCGGAAGAGACAAGGGCACAGCGCGAAAAGGAAATGACGGATGACCTTGTCGGCAAATATATGGAAGATGACGGTACGGTGAAGGTTTACCGCGGCTGCTTTGAGCGCCCGTTCGGAACCGAGGATGACCGCACAAGACCGATCGAGAAGGCATGTGCATTTTCACTGGATAAGAACACGGCAAAAAAATATGCCACCATGTGGTTCCCGGAAAAAGCGTGGATCTATGAAGGCCGCGTAAAACTTTCCGATATCGCATACTGCAGCGTATACGATGAAGAGAAGACCATTATTCTGATTCCGCAGTTCAAAGGCGGCCAGTGGACCATCGAAAACACCGAAGAAGTGCCGGAGAGCGAATACGGCAGCGAGGATGAGAAGAAGGAAGCAAGAGCGGATTATGTAGCCGCCTTTAAGCACTGAAAGTTGAAGAAATGGTGTTTATATGGTAAAATTCTCGTAATTATGTGGTTTAGTGGGGATTGGATCCCGCGTGGCCTCACAGGAGGCCATGGAAAGTGAGGAACACTCGTGGATAACAGAATTAATGAAGGCGAACTGACCAAGAAGGCGAAAACGCTGGTCCTGCAGGGGCATTATGAGGAAGCTCTGGAGACCCTGGAGGAACTGGATCTTCATAAGATAAAGAACACATCCATTCTTTGCCTTGTCGGCGAGGCTTATATGGGACTCGAACGCTATGATGAAGCGGAACGTGTCCTTCTTCGTGTGTATGAAAAGCAGCCGAATACGAGAAGAATACTGGATCTTCTGACGACACTCTATATTGACAAACAGGAGTATTCAGAGGCCGAGTATTACTACAAGGAATTTATCGGTGTCGCTTCCAGAGACCTTCACCGCTATATTCTCCGATACCGTCTGGATAAGGGGAAAGGTGAGAGACTCTCTGTCCTCATCAAAACACTGGAACAGCTGAAAGATTACGAATATATCGAAGAATGGGCCTATGAGCTGGCGACGCTCTATGAGGCGGCCGGTGAGAAACAGAAATGCATCCATGAATGCGATGAGATCGCTTTGTGGTTCGGCCATGGCGAATATGTCGATAAGGCCATTGCGTTAAAGTGCAAGCTTACCGGACAGCCGGTTCCGCAGATCAGCACAGAGGAGCAGTTCCGCAAGGCTGAAGAGGAGAAGGCCAGAAAAATCCGTGAGGAAGCCGAGAAAAATGTGGCTCTCGAGGATCAGACCGCAAATGCGGCGGAGGCGCTCGATAACCCGATCGACACGCAGATGATTCAGGATGCGATGGAGAAAGGCACAGCCGGTGCCGAAGCGGAAGACGCGCAGAATGGTTCTGACGCGGCTGGCAAGACGATTGAGTTTACACCGCTGAACCGTCAGCATCCGGAGCCGGTTCCGAAGAAATTTGTGCCGGAATCCGAGAAAATTGCGCGGCAGGATGCGGCGGCGATCCGCGATGAAATTTCTTCCGTAGTCAGGAATACTTTTACGGAAGATGGGCAGCCTGAACAGGCGGCGGACGAGACCGCTGCGCCGGAAGATGCGCTGATCCGTGAGAATCTGCCGCATCCGGAAGAACAGATTGACCGGATCCTTGAAGAGGAAATGCCGAAATCAGAAACGGCAGCCGCAGCAGTAGAGGAAGAAATTCCGGTGATTATCAGTGAACCGGAGGAAGAGGCCGCACAGGAAACGGCGGAGAGCGCGAAACCGGCAGAGCAGGATTCTTTTGAGGCGGCTTTCCGGGAAGCGTCCGCGGAAATAAAGAAATCTGAATCGGAAGAAAATGACGACGAAAATTTCGAGGCGGATCTGAAAAAGGCCGCGGAGGAAGTTTCTATGGCGGAGCCGGAGGAGACCGCGGAGGAAGTGCCTGAGGCGGAGCCGGAAGAGACTGCAGAGGAAGCCGCTTCGGCGGAGCCGGAAGAGATCATAGAGGAAGTTTCTGCGGCAGAGCCGGAAGAGATCATAGAGGAAGTTTCTGCGGCAGAGCCGGAAGAGATCGCAGAGGAAGTTTCTGCGGAAGAACCGGAAGAGATCGCAGAGGAAGCTGTTTCGGCGGAGCCGAAAGAGATCGAAGAGGAAGCCGTTTCGGCGGAGCCGGAAGAGATCGAAGAGGAAGCTGTTTCGGCGGAGCCGGAGGAAATCGAAGAGGAAGCTGTTTCGGCGGAGCCGGAAGAAACAGAAAATCCGGAACCTGAAAAGGCAAAGCCGGTCAAGGATATTTCCGGCGAAGATAACTTCCAGGAAAATGATGTCATTGAGATTGTAGCCGATTTCTTTACCGGTATAAAATCAAAGTTTTCTACAGGACACAGCAGTGAAGAAAAGCCTGACAAGGAGTCCAGATGGGCTGCCTGGAAGGCTGACATAGAAGCGGAAAGAGAAAAGAGAGCGGCCGAGAAAGAAGCCGCGCGGAAGGCGAAGGCCGAAAGGCTCGCAGCGGAGAAGGCAGAGGCCGAAAGACTTGCCGCTGAGAAGGCAGAGGCCGAGCGGATCGCCGCAGAGAAAGCAGCGGCCGAGAAAGCAGAGGCTGAAAGAATCGCCGCAGAAAAGGCAGAAGCCGAGAAGGCAGAGGCCGAGCGGATCGCGGCGGCGAAGGCAGAAGCCGAGAAGGCGGAGGCGGAAAGACTCGCGGCGG
>OMWM01000063.1 GCA_900314775.1 uncultured Eubacteriales bacterium
GTTACAGAACCCCGGATGAAATCTTCGAGGAGGAAATCGACCGAATCTACCAGGCTACTGCCTAGCGGAGGGTGTCCAACTTGTTGTTGCAATTTAGGTACGGAATATTTTAAACTTCCGAATACAAAAGGGAAAACGCTGGTGGCTGATGTATCGTCCTGTTTCCTGTCAAGACCGATCGATGTAAAAAAGTATGGTCTTCTGTTTGGCGGAGTTCAGAAGAATATCGGTCCGGCAGGGAACGTAATTGTTGTCGTAAGGAAGGATCTGCTGAAGGATGATCCGATGCCTATGACGCCTACAATGCTGACCTATAAAACATATGCGGAGAAGAATTCACTTTACAATACGCCTAACTGCTGGGGAATTTATATGTGCGGAAAAGTGTTCAAGTGGCTTCTGGGTATCGGAGGACTGGAGGAAATGAACAGGAGGAATGAGAAAAAGGCAGCGTTGCTTTATTCCTATCTGGATCAGTCGAAACTTTTTAAGGGAACCGTCAGAAAAGAGGATCGTTCCCTGATGAATGTCACATTTGTTACAGGCAATAAAGAGATCGATGCCAGGTTTGTACAGGAGGCATCAGAGAACGGACTGGTAAATCTGAAAGGCCACCGCATTGTCGGGGGTATGAGAGCATCCCTCTATAATGCGGTGCCATATGAAGGCGTTCAGAAACTCGTTGATTTTATGGAAAAGTTTGAGAAAGAAAACAGCAGCGCCATTGTATCTGAAAAGAATTGAATGAGGAGATCAGAAGATGAGAAGAAAAGACCGTGAAATTAAAGATATTGATGAGATTGTCAGAGTCCTTGAAAGATGTCAGACTATCCGTATCGGAATCAGTTCAGAGCCTGTTCCTTATGTGGTTCCGGTTTCATTTGGCATTGACCCGTCACAAAAGATGCCGACAGTTTATTTTCATTGTGCCAGACAGGGGCATAAGATAGAATTGCTGGGCGAGAAAAAAGACGTGTTTGTGGAAGCAGATACGTTTTATAAAGTGGAGAAAGCAGCAGGCGGTGTTACAACGCGATATGAAAGTGTAATGGGAACCGGCTTTTGTGAACGTGTAACCGAGCCGGACGAAATCCTTAAAGGACTTAACCTCATTCTGTCTCACTATGATGTGAATGACTTCCCGCCTGATCGCTGCAAAGGGCTGCAGAATCTGTATGTTTATCGTATCAGGATGGCGGAGGTCACTGGAAAACACAATCTTCCGATTCCAAACGGTTTATCAGAGTGACAGCGCTGGCCCAAACGCCTGTTTGCATTATTTGATTTGACCCATTCCTTGTCATACTGGCTTTCCATAGTTCGTTTTTTGGACTTGAACTATGGCAGCGTGTATCAGGGAGTGGGTCATTTTTCTATTGCTGCATCGATCAGCATTCCTGATTGCCCTTTTACCGCGAGTAGATAAGTGATAATATTAACATCAAACGGATATTATATTGAAGGAGAATTTTATGACTGCAGATAAAGAGATGACGCCTATGCAGACCGGCACCGTTGAGGCTGTCTGCATCAGCGAAGAAAAAGGTACGCAGAAGAAAGTAATGGACAGCGCGGTTTTCCGTGAGGACTGGGGCATCGAGGGAGATGCGCATGCGGGAAACTGGCACCGCCAGGTCAGCATTCTTGCGCAGGAGAGCATTCTGGCTTTCCGTGCCTGCGGTGTCGATGTCTCTTATGGAGATTTCGGAGAAAATCTGGTTGTGTCCGGTCTCGATCTGGAACCGGTCACTGTCGGCACGCGCCTGCAGGTGGGCGAGGTTTTGCTGGAGGTTACGCAGATCGGAAAGGCATGCCACAAGGATTGTGCGATCCGCCGGAAAACCGGCGACTGCATCATGCCGCGGGAAGGTATTTTCGCGGTCGTGCTGCGCGGCGGCAGCGTAAAGCAGGGCGATGAGGTGAAAGTATTTGCGCCGGACCCGAAGCGGGCTTTTACGGCGGCGGTTGTGACGCTTTCTGACCGCGCGGCGAAAGGTATTTATCCGGATGAGTCCGGACCGGCGATTGCGCAGTTCCTTACGGAGCACGGATATGAGGTGATTGAGCAGGTGCTTCTGCCGGATGGGAGAGTCCGTCTCGAGCAGGAGCTTTCAAGGCTGGCGGATCAGCGCCAGGTCGATGTTATTTTCACGACAGGCGGCACCGGCCTTTCGAGGCGGGATGTGACGCCGGAGGCGACCATTCATGTGTGTGAGAAGATGGTTCCGGGCATTGGGGAGGCGCTGCGCAGCTATTCGATGCAGTTTACGCCGCATGCGATGCTCAGCCGGCAGACGGCGGGCATCCGGAAAAACACGCTGATTATCAATCTGCCGGGCAGTCCGAAGGCGTGCCGGGAGGATCTGGAATTTCTGATCGGACCGCTGGAGCATGGAATCGGCGTTCTGCGCGGGACTGAAGACAAGTAAGGTACAGATTGTCGGGGGATACGCTGCAGGCATTGGCGAAATAAAAGTATTACATAAACCACAGGAGGCGGCACATGCTTACACTTGAACAGGCAAAAGCGATCAATGATGCAAATGTCACAGAAGAACATTTAAGGCTGCATGCCAGAAACGTAATGTACGCCATGGGTGCGATGGCAGATCATTTTCACGAGGACAGGGAGCACTGGATGGCTGTCGGCTATCTCCACGATTATGATTTTGAGAAATACCCGGAGGAACATCTTGAGCATACCCGGGAACCGCTTCTGGCGGCCGGCGTGCCGGAGGAGGACGTGCGGGCTATCATGAGCCACGGCTACGGGATCTGCACCGATGTGAAGCCGGAGACCGATATGGAAAAGAGCTTATTTACGGTGGATGAGCTGACCGGGATTATTCAGGCAGCGGCGAGGATGCGTCCGAACGGGATCACCGACCTTAAAGTATCGAGCTTTATGAAGAAATTCAAAAGCCGCAAATTTGCCGCCGGATGCGACCGCAATATTATCTTGCAGGGCTGTGAGATGCTCGGTATGGATATCAGAGATGTGGCGCAGATCTGTATTGACGGCATGCGTGAGCATGCGCAGGAACTGGGCCTTACAGGGACAGGAGAACAGACCTGACTTTGAAGGCGGATTCCCGGACGGCATGGATTTGAATGAAAACCAAATGGCACAGGGAGGACCTGATCGTGCAGAGAAACTATCTGGCGGTCGGGCCTTTTTGCCGTTTAAGAGATTTTCAGTACAGCAATGGAGAGAGTTCACAAAGTGTTCAAAGTTTCTACAAAATCAGGACATATTTAAATTGTACTATATACACGTAATCACAAAGGAGCTCACAAAGAGCCGGATTACAAAGCTTTTTCATTTTTTCCTTTTTCATATGCCGGCGAAAGCCGGAAAACTCCCCCTCTTAAGAAAGGCAGCCCGGTGGCTGCCTTTCTTTGATTTCCCCGCACATGCAGGCAGTGCTGATGAAGAAAAATATTATCGTGAAATTTGGATTCATGGTATGATAAGGATGGCACAAAAATAATTACTAATCATTAACAAAAGGAAAGGATACGTATGAAAACTGTAAAATTTCTTTATGATCACACGACAATGGACCTGGAAGTACCGGATGATACTCCTGTACTCACATCCAGAGTAGATCAGCTGAAAAGTGACCGGGATGGTCTGGAGATTGTCAAAGAGGCAATGGATCATCCGATCGACTCACCTCATCTGTACGAACTGGCGAAGGGAAAGCCGGATGCCGTAATCATCATCAGCGACCATACACGCCCTGTACCAAGCAAGGATATTCTTCCGAATATGATCCGCGAACTGCGTCAGGGCAATCCTGATATTAAGATAACGCTGCTGGTTGCCACCGGATTCCATCGGCCGACATCAGTGGAGGAACTGAGAAATAAGCTGGGAGACGAGCTGTACGAGGAGTTCAAGGATAACATCGTGGTACACGATGCGCATGATCCTTCCAAGAATATCAAAATCGGACAGCTGCCGTCAGGCCCGGACTGCATTATCGATAAGGTTGCTTACAATGCGTCTCTGCTGGTGGCAGAAGGTTTTATCGAGCCGCATTTCTTCGCGGGCTTTTCCGGCGGCCGCAAGAGCGTCCTGCCGGGCATCTGCGATGCGGTAACCGTAATGGGCAACCATTGCTCCAAGTTTATCGACAGCCCGTATTCCCGTACCGGTATTCTGGATAAGAATCCGATGCACGAGGATATGCTGGCAGCGGCTCGTATGGCGAAGCTTGCCTATATCGTCAACGTCGTCATCGATGAGGACAAGAAGACCGTTGCTGCTTTTGCGGGCAATATGGAGACAGCGCACAGAAAAGGCTGCGATTTCATTTCTTCTTATGTGGCAGTTAAACCGCAGATGGCGGATATCGTCATCACCACGAACGGCGGCTATCCGCTGGACCAGAATGCCTATCAGTCACCGAAGGGCATGACGGCCGGTGAGGCAACCGTCAAAGAGGGCGGTGTGCTGATCATGCTGGCTTCCTGCTCAGACGGTACGGGCGGTGATTCTTTCTATCATCTGATCGCGGATGAACCGTCGGTACAGGCATTTTACGACAAGTGCCTTGCGACAAAGCAGGAGGATACGATCGCGGACCAGTGGTGCGCACAGATTCTCGCGCGTGTATGCCTGAAGGCGATGGTAATTTTCGTTGCCAATCCGGAGCAGAAGGAAATGATTGAGGGACTCAAGATGACCTACGCACCGGATCTGCAGACGGCTTACAGGATGGCAAGAGAGATCAAGGGAGAAGATGCTTCCCTGACCTGCATTCCAAACGGCATTTCTGTTGTAGTACGTGACTGAGCGGGTGCATCAGAGAAAAAGGACTGGATGAAAATGTGCCGGCCGGGCGAAATGTGATTGCGGCGAAATAGTTCACAGTTTGTTCAAAGATTTTACAAAATCAGGACATATTTACATTGTACTATATAGACGTAATCAAAAAAGAGCTAACGCAAAGCCAGATTACAAAACTTTTTCATTTTTTCCTTTTTCATACCGGCGAAAGCCGGAAACTCCCCCTCAACAAGAAAGGCAGCTGAGAAGCTGCCTTTTTTGCTGCCTGAAAACAGGTGATTTTGTCCGGATTAGATAAAATGGCGCCTTTTATACTGTTATTGTCAGGAAAAGCTTATGAAGTGTTTTCAGAAGGAGAGAGAGTATGAAGAAGTTCAGTACAATTGCAATGGTTATGGTACTTTCCGTCAGCATGCTGTGCGGATGCGGTTATCGCAGTGAGAGCAGCAGCAAGGCGCCGGAGCATGCTGCGGTTACGGTTCAGAAAGGGGAGACACCGCTGGATAAGCTCGAAAAATCTGTTTCCGGCCGCGTAAAAAGCGCCAGGGATTTTATTGCTGATAAGAAGGAAAAAATCGAGGAAAAGAAGGCGGAGAAGGAAAGCGAAGAAGCGAATAAGAGCGCAGAGGAGACCGCGCAGCAGGCTGCTTCTGAAAACAATAATTCAGAGGAAGAGACTTCCGGCAAGACGGCGTCTGCGAAAAAGTCTTCCGGCAAGGTGATGGCAAAGAAGGCGCAGACAGGAGCGAAGATGAAGGAAGCCGGGGAGAAAGCGCAGGAAGAGGCGCAGGCGGAAGCTGAGGCGCAGGCGCAGGCAGAAGCTGAGGCGCAGGCACAGGCGGAGGCTGAGCAGAAGGCCCAGGAAGAGGCGCAGGCACAGGCGGAAGCTGAGCAGAAGGCCCAGGAAGAGGCGCAGGCGCAGGCGGAGGCTGAGCAGAAAGCCCAGGAAGAAGAAAAAGAAGAACTCGTGCAGGAGATCAAAAACTGGCTTGAAGATCTGTCTGGTTCCTTTGACGAAAACGATCCTTATAATTCCATCGCGGCATGCTTTGCGGAAGGCACTTCGCAGGAAGATATGGATTTCGTGTTAACAAGAGTCAGCGATGTACTCCGTCTGAACAAAGCGAACATGGGTATCACCATTCTTGATTTTGATGACAGTTCTGTTACCGCCATGATTTACGAATACGATCAGGATGTCAATGATGCTATGGGCATAGCGCTTGCCTTTGCAAGAGAAGGGGATAAGCTGGTCTTTTCATCAGACGTGTACGGTAAGAAATGCTGCCAGACATGCGGCGGTTCCGGCCAGACGGCAGGCGAGAAGATCGCCTGCGGAATCTGCGGCGGCACCGGTCAGCAGTACATCCCGAATCTGTATTATGACTGCTATGCAGGCTGGTACGGCGGTTACATCTGCTGCAGCGGGTGTGGCGGTGCCGGTTACACGCAGACGACAGTCACCTGTCCGGCCTGCAACGGCTGGGGCATCTGACCCGATCGCAAAAGCCGCGGCGGCTGGTGATCAGCCCCGCAGCTGTTTTTAAGGCATGGAAAAGGCAGCCGGAAGGCTGCCTTTTTTGCATGCTGTCGATTGTTATTTTACTTGCCGCCTTTATCCTGCGGCGAACTGCCGTCATCCGAATCCGCAGAAGAACCATCATCCTGCGCCCGGATTTTGCGTATCTTATCGAGCAGCTGCGGGTAGTGTTCCTCCATGAAACGGCGCTGTTCTTCTTTTTCCATGTGCAGAAAACGGACCAGCTCCGGATAATGCTGACGGAACTTTTCCTCGTGGCTGATGCGGATATGGATGATATCGCTGAGCGAGGTGCCGCCGTCTTTGGCGGCGCGGGCCACGGATTCCGCGTGATAGGCGGAGATTCGCTGCAGGAGCTTTTCGGTGAAAGCGGCATTGACCTTGCCGCTTTTGACCAGATCGGCGAGGCGCATTTCCAGGGCATCGAGGAATTTTTCCTCGTCGACGCCTGTCCATTCCGCACCGAAGAGATTCTTCTCGGTGTCGTGAATGGTCTTGTCGGAGATCGGTACGCCTTTGGCGAGCTGCCGGGCAAGACGATCCGCGGCTTCCTGCATTTTTTCTTCAGCCTCGTCGCCGAAGGCCCATTCGAATTCCGCTATTTCCGCGCTGCGGACCGGGTTCTGCGCGGCGATGCGGCAGGCGTCGGTTTCGCATTCTCTAAGCGGGTAAGGCTTGTGAATGCCGCACGAGAGCAGGGCCTGCTCGATGGTCCGGCGGATGGCGCCTTCCGTGAACAGGCGCTCATCGCCGAAGGCGCGCAGCTGGTCGTTCAGCACGCCGGGATGTCCGGTCAGGAAGAGGCGGATACCTTTTTCCTTATAGCCGTCGTACATGATCAGCAGCCTTTCCGCTGCCGTGACGTCGATGCTGGTGATGCCGCTGGCGTCGATGATGACAGCCTTGCAGTCCTGCGGCAGATTCGCGTCGATTTCATCCTGCAGCAGGCCGATGTTGGCGAAGAAGAGAGAGCCGCTGAAACGGTAGATCAGGACATGCTCAAGTTCTCTTGTGCCGCTCATCCGGTCCGTCGGGTAAAATGTATTTCGCTCCGGCAGGTAGCCGAGGCGCGCGCGCGGCGGGTCGGAGGCGCGAATGATGACCGTGACGAAGGAAAGTACGATGCCCACGGCGACGCCGTAGATGGATCCGAAGATCAGGACGGTGAAGAAAACACCGTAGAAAATCCAGAATTCAACCTTGTCATAGCGGCGCAGGCGCGCTGCCAGTGAAAATTCGAGGCTGCCAAGGAGTGCGGAAATGACGATCGCGGTCAGAACCGGTACCGGCAGCAGGCTGATAAAGCCGGTGCCGAAGAGCAGGATCAGCACCATGAAGGCGGCCGCGGTGACAGACATGACCTGGGAGCGGACGCCGAACTGGTTGGCGATGCCGGTGCGGGATACGCTGCCGTTGACCGGGCAGCAGCCGGTAAAGGCAGCCGCCAGATTGCCGCAGGCGTAGGCCAGTATTTCACGGTTGTTGTCTATTTTATCGCCGTTTTTGAGGGCGGTGTCGTTGGTCGAGAGCAGCGTCTCCGCGAGGATGACGAGGGCGATGGACAGGCTGCTGGCGATGAGTGTGCGGACATGGCCGCTCGCCGCGGACAGGGCAGGCAGTGTAAAATGCGGGAGCCCGGACGGGACGGACGGCAGCAATGCCACGCCGTACCGGTCAACGTGAAAGACAACGGTGAGCAGGGCGCCGACGCCCATCATGATCACGCTCATCGGTATCTTCGGGATGATTTTCCGGCAGATCATGATGACCGCGATGGTGACAAGACCCAGGACCAGGGAGAGCACATGCACGCCGCTCTTTATTTCCCCGATCAGATGCACGATCAGCTCCGGGAGTTCGCCCTGGCCGGCGCTGCCGCCGAACAGCTTCGGGATCTGCATGACGATAATCGAGGTGCAGATGCCGGTGATGAAGCCGCCCATGACCGGGGCGGAGATGAATTTGACGAATTTTCCCATGCCGATGATGCGGAAGATCAGCAGCCAGATGGCGGCAAACAGTGTCAGCACGGGCACAATCTGCATGGCCTCCTCAGACTGCGAGGCGATGCCGAGGCCGGCGAGCGTACTGCCGGCGAGGGCAGCCGGTGCCGCGTCGACGCCGAAGACAAAGCGCGGCGAGGTCGTGATCAGCGAGTAGACCAGGATCGGCAGAAGAGACCCGTAGAGTCCGTAGACGGGCGGGAGCCCCGCGATCTGCGCGTAGCCGATCGAGATCGGAATAGAGACGAGCGCTACAATGATGCCGGCGGCGATGTCCTGTTTCAGGCTGCAGCCGGCAAACTGGCGGAAATATTTTTTACTGCTCATGATAGCATCCTTTCTTTGCAAAAAAATAAGGCCGGACAGAAAACTGTCCAACCTTATTATAGACCTTTCGTGAGAATTATATCTCATAAGTTGTATTCGGGTCGCGGAATTTTTTCAAGCGTTCGTTGTAGGCTTCGATCGCCTGTTTCTCGAAAGCCGGGTGCGGGTCCTCGATGCCCAGAATCTTCATGATGTACATCGTGAAGTAAGGGTTGAGCATCAGTACCGGACCGACGGTGTAGGTGCCGAAGAAATTGTTGCGGCGCAGGCCTTCCAGCCTTGAGTCGCGGTTGATGCCGATGCCGCGTGTTACCTGGTAAAGGTATTCGCCGCTGTTGTCGCCGTAGGTCATCGAGAACTGGGTTTTATAGCCCATGATCGGGTGTCCCTCGAAATCACCGAGCATCAGGCCGTTGAAACGGATGGAGTTGATCTTCTGCTCCGCGTGCTCCTTGAAAATGCCGAGACATTCGATGCGGCGGCCGTCGTCGCAGTCAATATAGGATTCAAATATCTCCATGGCATTGCTGACCGCGAGAAAGACGGTGCCTTCGTCGATCAGCTGCGCGATTCTGTCCTTGTAAGGCATCAGCGCCTTGATCGCCTGTTCCTGATGTGCCTCCGACATGCCGCCGATGTAGATCATATCGACCTTCTGATCGGCGAGGGCCGGTTTGTCATAGATTTCCGTATAGACGAATTCCGCTTCGGGGAGGCAGCGCTGAAGATACCGGTAACCGGCTGGCTCACCGAAAAGATTGCCGAAAGACGGGTATAAAATTTCTATCTTCATCTCTTATTCTCCTCTCTGACGCGTCCGACAATGCTGTGCCACAGCTTCAGTGCCGGCTGCGGATACATATACAGATCGTAGAGATAGTAAATGCAGTGCGTATCCAGCTTCAGCAGGGACGCTGCGTCCGTATATTCGTAAGTCGTGAGTATCTTCTCCTCCGGTACGCCGGCGTTCATCATGAACAGTTTGGTATCCGGCGCGCGGTGTCCGGCGATGATGATTCGTTTGATTGTCGGGTCATTCAGGAAATTGAAATCCGTGTCGCCGTACCAGCAGATATTCTCGGAGGTGAATTTCTCCTTCTGCATGTTTTCCAGAATGACGATGAGTTCCTTCTCGCGTCTGTCATTGCGCACCATATCGAAGTTGCAGCTGCAGGCGACGGCGTTGCGGTCCTTCATCATGTTGCCGATGATGGTGGTATCGCCGATTTTCTTATACATATGACGTGACTTGGTCAGACGGATGTGTCCGAGTGAATCCAGAATGTCTTCTGCCGGCATGCCGAACTCGAGGAGAGCGGTGATGACGCCCAGCTCGTCATATGCGTAGAAAAGTGTGTCTGTCTGCAGAGGATAGGTTATGCCCTGCAGCTCCATGGTCCGCTTGCCCAGATCGACACGGGCTTCATAGTCCGGCTCCGGAGAGCCGAAGCCGCAGTTCGGGCAGTGCGCGCGTGCGATGCTGTGGTTGCGGGCGTACTCGACCTTCAGCGGTGTATTGCAGTGCGGGCAGAGACGGAAATCATTTGTCACATTGATGACCTCGCTGCGGTCGGACGGCATCTTCGCGATCGCGAAATACGCGTGTTCATGCTTGCCGCCGAGCTGCATGCTGCACAGGTCGTCGCTGTTGAGAATCATCTTCGTACCTTCCGGCACAGCGTCGTCGATGAAGTCGCAGATATACTGCGGATGCGGGTTTCTCTCCACGGAATCACGCTCGATGTTCGTGCAGAGGATATAAGTCGGATGAATATAAGGGTAAACCTTCTTCGAGCTCCGCTCATCTGTCTCGAGAACCGCGATCTGCTTTGTCGGTTTGCCGCTGTATGTGCTGGCGCCGAGCAGGGCAGTGGCGATGCCGGCGTTCGTGTTGGAACCGGTGGTGTTGCAGAGAACGTCGTATCCGTGGTCGCGCAGAATATCATTCAGCAGGTTCGCGGATACCGTCTTGCCGTCTGTACCTGTCACGCAGAAAATGACAGATGGCTTTTCTATCTTACCAAGGAAATCCGGACACAGCCGGATGGCAACCATACCAGGAAAATATGTGCCGTTCTTACCGAGAAGCTTCATCAGTTTGAGACCTGTCTTGGAAACGAACAGCGCAAAGTAGAATCTCAATCCTTTAAAATGCATACGTTAACCTCTTTTTAAAATCATATCAACTTATTATATTCACTTTACCAGTAAAATGTTCGCCGATTGTAAAATGAAGTTGGACATCTGAATAAAATAAGGATCCATGGCAGGATTTTTGGTAGAATGTTAATTACCACAAAAAACTATCTACAG
>OMWM01000031.1 GCA_900314775.1 uncultured Eubacteriales bacterium
ACCTCACGGTGAACACCCTTGCCTTCGGCTATGTCCTTCCCACTACCGGGCGGACTCCGGACTTGCACCGGCTAGAAACGTGCGCCGCCAGGCGCACCTTAAAAAAAAGCCTTTGGGATTTTGTCCCAAAGGCTTTTGTCATATTCTTATTGATTAAAGGTTCTTATTGATTGATTAAAGGTAATTCATCGGATTTACATAAGTACCATTGACGATGACACTGAAATGTAAATGCGGGCCGGTGGAAATACCGGTTGAACCTTCTGCTGCAATTGTCTGGCCCTGTGATACGGACTGACCGGATGATACATACAGCTTGCTGCAGTGCATGTATACGGTGTAAAGACCATTGCCATGAGAAATGGTTACATAGTTGCCGCATCCGCTGTTATAGCCGGCCTGTGTAACAGTACCGCTTGCTGCCGCATAAATCGGATCGCCGTATGAACCAGCGATATCAATACCCTGATGGTATGTGGAAGCACCTGCTGTCGGCGCTACTCTGTATCCGTAATAGCAGGAAACATAAGTACTTGTTGTCGGCCAGATAAATCCGGTTGAAGAACTGCTTGAGCTGGAGCTTGTCGAAGAACTGCCCGAAGATGTGCTTCCTGAGGACTGAGAGCTGCTGGATGAGCTGCTGGATGAGCTGCTGCTCGTCGATCCGCTGGACGCCGAAGTATCCGTCGTACCGCTGGAAGCTGTGCTGCCGCTTGATGCAGTCTGCTGCTGTGCTGCCTGTTGCTGTGCCGCCTGTTCCTGCGCTGCCTGCTGCTCGGCTGCCTGCTGTGCAGCTTCTGCTGCTGCTGCCTGAGCAAGGATATCGTTCAGATATGCGCTCTCATTGTCAATATCAGCGCTGACATCGGAGATGTCACTGCTTACAGTATCGATATCTTCACCGATCGATGCAAGCTCTTCCTGCTTATCATCCATGATGGACTGCAGTGATTCCTGCTCGATCTGGTACTCTTCCTGCTGACTCTCCAGCTTGGACTGCTTGTCTTCAAGCTCTGCCTCATAGCCTTCGATCTCTTCTCTGATCTCTGCGAGGCTGCTGAGAAGATTCTTATCATATGTATTGATGCTCTTGATGTATTCCTTATCATTGAGCATTGACTGCAGATCATCAGCGCCGAGAAGAACGGAGAGATAATCGCTCTCGCCTGACTCGTACATTACCTGGATACGTGCCTTCAGTGCTTCGTACTGATTGGCCTCATCCTCTTTCGCTGCATCGAGCTTATCCTGTGTGGCGTTGATATCATCATTCGTCGAGTCGATCTGATCCTGGATGTCAGACAGCTGGGATTCATAATCGCTGATCTTGCTGTCCAGTTCTGAAATATAGGATTCTGTATCGGTCTTATTCTGTTTTAAGGAAGAAAGCTGATCTTCCAGATCACTCTGCTGCTGCTTGAGCTCATCGATCTTCTGCTGCACGTCTTCCGCACTCTCTGCATATGTCGGAACCGCTGCCGGAATTGCAATTGAAACACTCAGTGCAGCTGCAAGAAGATACTTTGGCATGTTCATCTTCTTCAAAATATGGAACCTCCTATAATTTAGTTCCGTTCTATTATAACAAAGCTATTATGATATTGCAAGGCTGTTTCCTAATTATTTCAAATTTATTAAACAGTGTAGTTTTTGTCCTACATTACTGTCTGTTAATATAATTTTTACTCTTTTATTATCTGATATTTACTTTATTATTATATTTATTTCAAATAATAAAAGTCGTTACTCTTTGTTTTTACGCGGTATCCCGTGCAAATTGTACTTATTTCTGTACAATTTATGCGTATATAAACTGTTAACAAATTTTCATTTTCTGTATACAGCCCGAAAGAAAAGAAAATCCTGCCGGTCCGGTCCTCCTTCAAATAGAAGGATCCGGACTGACAGGATAAAATTCACACGATCAGCGTTCCTCACGGAAATACGACAGTCCAAGACTTGCCGGCGGCTGATTCTCTTTCTTCTTGCGGAAGCTTACCACAATCAGAACGATCATGGTTACCACATATGGAACCATCTGAATCAGATCGGTGATATAGCCCGGCACGTTGATGCCCATGAGGCCCGGCATGAACTGATACAGCCAGTAAAGCATGCCGAACAGGTAAGCGCCCCAGATCGCGTTGAGCGGTTTCCAGGTGGTGAAGATAACCAGTGCCAGAGCCAGCCAGCCCAGTGCCTCGATCTGGTCGGTCGTCGCCCAGATGCCCTGGTTGTAATCAAGTACGTAGTACAGGCCGCCGATACCGGAGATGCCGGCACCGATGCAGGTCGCCAGATATTTGTACTTGTTGACGTTGATGCCGGCCGCATCTGCCGTGGCAGGATTCTCACCGACAGCACGCAGGTTCAGGCCGACGCGCGTATGATACATGACGTAGTGCAGGATGATGGCTGCGGCAATCGCGACGTACACCAGAATGCCATAGCCGAAAAATACCTTGCCGGCCCAGCCCATCGAGGACAGATGCGGAATCTTCTTCGAAAAGGTTGCATAGGTGACAGGCGCCGCCGTGTAGCTCGCGCCGTTCAGGAGGTAGACGCCGAAGAAGTTGGCGACACCCATGCCGAACGTCGTCAGGGCAAGACCCGTAACATTCTGGTTGGCACGCAGCGTTACCGTCAGGAAACTGTAAATCAGTCCGCCGATCACCGAGGCCAGTATGGCGAAAAACAATGCCAGCAGCACGCAGACGGCTGCGTTCGGGTTTTCCGTGCTCTTCTCATACAGATAGGCGCTCGCGAAACCGCCGAAGCCGCCCAGATACATGATGCCCGGCACGCCCAGGTTCAGGTTGCCGGATTTCTCGGTAAGAATCTCACCAAGCGCACCGAACATGATAATGGTTCCAAAAGGAATTGCTCTCAGAATCCATGCTACAAGTACAGATGACATTACTGAGCCACCTCCTTTGATTCGCTGCCCCGGAAGATAACCCGGTAATTGATAAAGAATTCACTGCCGAGGATAAAGAACAGGATGATACCTTCGATGATACTGGATGAGAAATCATTCAGATCGTATGTGGAAGCGATCTCCGCCGCGCCTCTCGAAAGGAAGACGAGCAGGAAGGAAATCAGTGCCATATAGAAGGTATTGAACTTGGCAAGCCATGCTACGATGATTGCCGTAAAGCCCTGTCCGCCGGCAGAAGTCGTCGCGATTGTCTGATCCTTGCCGGATACAATCAGGAAACCGGCAAGTCCGCAGATTGCGCCGGAAATGATCATCGTACGGATCGTGACTCTCTTGACATTGATGCCGGCATAGCGGGCGGTGTTCTCCGACTCGCCGACAACCGACAGTTCGTATCCCTGTTTCGAAAACTTCAGATACAGATACATCAATATAGTAAGGATCAGAACCACAAGGATGTTGACATTGTAGCGCTGTCCGAGAAACATCGGCATCCATCCTGCCTGTGTCGACATGTTCAGCTTGCCGAGGCTGGATGCGGTGCCGCGCATGATGTCGGTCGCGCTGGCAACAAGGCTTGTCGCCACGTAATTCATCATCAGTGTGAACAGTGTCTCATTGGTATTCCAGTTCGCCTTGAAGAATGCCGGCAGGAATCCCCAGATACCGCCAGCCACGATGCTGGAGACAACCATGACGAGGAACAGAAGCGGCGTCGGCAGGGAATTGCCGAATTCTACCATGACAAGGGCTGTTGCCAGGCCGCCGATCAGTACCTGTCCTTCTGCGCCGATATTCCAGAATCGCATCTTGAATGCCGGTGCGAGTGCCACGCTGATGCACAGCAGCGTTACCAGATCGCGCAGCATCCAGGAGAAACGGACTGAGTTGCCGAAACTGCCCTGAAACATGACACCGTAGACTTTCAGCGGATTCAGACCTGTTACCGAGAAAATAAAGATCGCATCGACAACCAGAGCAAGAACGATTGCGACCGCGCGGACGGTGAACTTCTTGCCGAAGGACGCCTGGTCACGCTTGGCGATACGCATGAAAGGTTCTTTCGCCTGTGTTTTACTCATCTCTCTCACCGTCCTCTCTCAGATTTGTCATAAGAAGACCGACTTCTTCCTTGGTGGTATCCCGTGCTTCGACGATGCCGTTGACCTTGCCGTCACACAGTACCAGAATCCGGTCGCACATATCAATCAGCACATCCAGGTCCTCGCCGACGTACAGGACCGCAACCCCTTTCTTCTTCTCATCATCCAGCAGGTTGTAAATCGTGTACGACGTGTTGATATCCAGACCGCGGACCGCGTAGGCCATCATCAGAACCGTCGGTTCCTCTGAAATCTCACGGCCTACCAGAACCTTCTGGACATTGCCGCCGGAAAGACGGGAAACCGGTGTGTTCAGGCTCGGCGTCAGCACCTCGAGCTCTTCCTTGACCGTCTCCGCCTTCTGCCGCGGATTCTTGAAATCGAGATTGATGCCGCGGCCATTGTGGAAGGTCTTGAGCATCATATTGCCCGTCATACCCATCGAACCGACGAGGCCCATGCCCAGACGGTCTTCCGGGACAAATGCCATATGCACGCCGATATCACGGATCTGCTTCGTCGTCCGTCCGATCAGCTCAACGGCCGTCTCTTCCTTGCCCTTCTCGTAGAACTTCACACTGGAGTTCTCTTCGGTTTTCTGAAGACCGGCTATGGCTTCCAGAAGTTCCTTCTGTCCGTTGCCGGAAATACCGGCAACACCGAGAATCTCTCCGCCGTACAGGTCAAAGCTGGCATCATCCAGCACTGCCCGGCCTTCGATATTCTTAACGGTCAGATGGCGGACCTCCAGCCGCTTTACCAGATCCTTGCGTTCTGAACGCCGGATATCGAGTTCCACCTTCTTGCCGACCATCATCTCTGTCAGGCTGCTCTCCGTTGCATCCTTCGTCTCCACCGTATCGATGTATTCACCCTTGCGCAGAATGGCGACACGGTCGGAAATCTCAAGCACCTCATGCAGCTTGTGGGTGATGATGACAACGGATTTGTCATCCTTCTTCATATTCCGGATAACATCAAAAAGTTTCTCCGTCTCCTGCGGCGTCAGTACAGCCGTAGGCTCGTCAAGGATCAGGATATTGACATCTCTGTACAGCACCTTGACGATCTCAAGTGTCTGCTTCTGCGACACACTCATCTCGTAGACCTTCTGGTCCAGATCAAGTTCGAATCCATATCTCTGGCAGATCTTCTCCGCCTTCGCACGAACCTGCTTCAGGTCAAACTTCTGATCACTGTCCAGGCCCAGCGCGATATTCTCCAGCGCCGTAAAGACATCAACAAGTTTGAAATGCTGATGCACCATACCGATGCCCAGAGCGAACGCATCTTTCGGCGAAGCAATCTCCACCTGCTGACCGTCCACAATAATCTCGCCGCTGTCCGGGAAATAAATACCGGCAATCATATTCATAAGCGTCGTCTTACCGCTGCCGTTCTCGCCCAGCACGGCGAGAATCTCTCCCTTGCGGATATCCATGCTTACGTCGTTATTGGCTATGACCTGCGCACCGAATGTCTTTGTAATATGTCTAAGCTGGACTGCATACTCCATGTATCCAACCCCCTTTGTTCATTGCGAATTATAAAAGAGATAAGGGGAAGCCGGTGGCTTCCCCTTTAAAGCACGTTGCAGTTAATTACTGAACCGGTTCAGCGTCTTCTGTGATGCCGTCGATACGAAGTGTGAAGTACGGAGCGCTTCTGAATGTGGATTCAGAGAATGCACCGTCGACGATGGCTTCAACTGTATCGCCCTGATAAATAACTTCCGGCGGATTCTGTGTGTAGTCCATATAGGACAGATCACACTCAGCTGTTGTGACAGGCTGTCCGTCTACAGTAAATGTGGAAGTATCAAATACCTTCAGAGAACCGTCCTTGATCTGGCTGATGACATCATCAACCTTCTCCTGTGTTCCTTCTGCACATTCCGGTCCGAGTTCGGTGATGCCTACAGCGTCATCCGCAAAGCCCTTGGACCAGTCTGTATCGATGTCCTCACCGTTCATAGCTGCACCGATCGCATACTTGTAATATACGGACCAGTTGTTCGTCGGTGAAGTCAGAGCAGCTGTCGGAGCTGTCTCGAGCATATCGATATTGTAACCTACAGAATAGCAGATTCTGCCGTTATCCTTCTCCTTCTGGGTTGCAGACGGAGCACCGGTGGAATCAGCATGCTGGCCGATGATAACACAGCCGTTGGCAATAAGGGACTCAGCAGCAGCTGCCTCTTTATCAATATCGAACCAGGAATTCGTGTAAAGAACTTCCATTACAGAGTTCGGAACTACGCTTTTGATGCCGAGGTAGAATGCGGTGTAACCGGAAACAACCTCTGCATAGTTGTAAGCACCTACATAACCAACTTTAACATTGCCGTCTGCATCGAAACTGTCAGGCTGTGTCTCCTGTGTAAGCGTTCCGTCATTCATAAGCTCCTGAAGTTTGAGACCTGCTACGACACCTGATACATAACGAGCTTCATAGATATTGTCAAATGCATTCTTGAAATTGTCACATCCGCTGATTGCAGCGAAATCGCCGGTCATCGATACAAAGGTAACATCCGGATATTCCTGTGCTGCCTGTACCATGAATGTCTGATGGCCGTAACTGTTGGAAATAATAAGGCTGCATCCCTGGCCTACAAGGTCAACCGCTGCCTCATAACATTCCTGACTCTCAGGAACCTTGTACTTCCAGATGATCTGATCATCGGAAAGGCCGAGTTCCTTCTGTGCTTCCTTGATACCGTCGATATGTGCAGCCGAATAACCTTCGGTTTCATCACCGACAAGAATGACACCAACCTTGAAATCAGAAGATGCCGTCGCTCCTTCGGTTTCCGATCCTGAGCCGGATCCGGAAGAAGAGCCGCCGCATGCCGCAAGTGAAAGGACCATGGCAGCAGCCAGAATAAATGTAATAAACTTCTTCATAATCTCCTCCTGCTAGATTAAAACGGAACACTATTACAATGTTAAGTATAACAACACCTAAAGTTTTCGTCAATTGAAAACAAAAAATGATTTGCCCGTCCCGTTCCGTTTAGTACAAAAAAGAAAGACCCCCGAAGCGCGGTACTTCGCGCTTTGGAAGTCTTTACCAATTTCAGTAATTCCATATCTTTCTGTTTTTATTGAACTTCGGCGGTGTGAAAAGCGCCTTCAGCACCCGCGGATTAAACAGAATAATCATCGGGAACAGTTCCAGACGTCCTGCCAGCATATCAAACATCATGACATATTTGGACAAAACCGTCATACTGGAGAAATTCTCGATCGGTCCGAACTGCGACATGCCAGGGCCCATGTTGTTGATGGCCGTCAGCACGGCGACAAAATTCGACTCGAAATCCCGTCCTTCCAGCGAAATGAGCAGAAGCGATACCGAAAAGATCACCATGAAAATAAAGAAGTAGATCTGAATGCTCCGGATCGTCTCCTCCGGCACGGTCTTGCCGTCGGATTTGATCTTCTTGACGCTCTTCGGATGGATATAGGTATATATTTCATGAAACATGCTCTTGAAAAGCAGTTCCACACGCGTGATCTTCAGGCCGCCGCCGGTGCTGCCGGCGCAGGCGCCGATAAACATGACGATAATCAGAACCGTCTTGGCGAAAGCCGGCCACTGGTCATAGTCCACCGTGACAAAACCGGTTGAGGTCGAGAGCGAGGATACCTGGAAGAAGACATCCCTGAGCGTGTGCTCGATGGTCATCGTGCCGTCGTAGATATTGATAAAAATCAGAGCGGTGGCGCTGGCGATCATCAGGAAGTAGCCTCTGATCTCTTCCATTTTAAAGGCGTCCCGCACCTTTTTCATGATAATCAGATAGTAGGCATTGAAATTGACACCGAACAGCATCATGAAAATCGCGATGACCCACTGGCAGTACGGCGAATAGCTCGCAAGGCCCGCGTTGGAGACCGCGAAACCGCCGGTGCCGGCTGTTCCGAATGTGATCATGATCGCCTCGAGCAAAGGCATTCTGCCGAGCAGCAGAAAAATGATCTGAATCACCGTCATCACGATATAGATTTTATACAGCGTCGCCGCCGTCTGTCTGACCTTCGGCACCAGTTTGCCGACAACCGGTCCCGGGCTCTCCGCCTTCATGATATTCATGCTGGACCCGCCGATGGTCGGGATAACCGCCAGCATGAACACGAGAACGCCCATACCGCCGATCCAGTGCGTGAAACTCCGCCAGAACAGAATGCTCTTCGGCAGCACATCCAGATCATTGACGACGCTCGATCCGGTCGTCGTGAAACCGGAGATCGTCTCAAAGAGCGCGTCCGTGAAGCTCGGGATGGCACCTGTCATGACAAAAGGAAGGCAGCCCACAATACTCATGATAATCCAGCAAAGTGCCGTCGCCACGCAGCCCTCTTTGATGTAAACCGAGGTATCGCGCGGCTTCTTCCATGTCATCAGCGATCCGAGCACAAAGGCACCGGCCGCGACCACAACAAAGGCGCTGAACGTATCTTCCTGGTAAATCATGGCCACCAGTATCGGCAGCAGAAGCAGTGCCGCCTCAATGCGCAGCACATAACCGAGTACATATCGGATAATACTGTTATTCATCTGCCAGGGCCTCCGTTACGCAATGATATCGTCCAGGCTCCGCAGCCCGATATGCGTCGTGACAACGATCACGCGGTCGCCCTGCCGGATGGCATCGTCGCCGCCCGGTATGATATTGCGCCGTCCGCGGATCAGGCCGGCAATCAGCAGATTGTCCTTCGTCCTGATATCTTTCAGCGGGATATTCAGCGTCTTGGAATTGCCCGCCGCTTCGAATTCAATTGCCTCGACACGGGAGCCGAAGAAATGATAGAGCGTCCGGATGTTGCTGTAATCCATCGATGCGGAAAGGCCGCGCACATATGTCAGAATCATCTCTGCCGTGATGTACTTCGGATAGACAACGCTGCCGATATTGAGCTTGCCGATGACATCGTGGAAAGTATTTCTCTTCAGTTTCGTGATGACCTTCGCGTTGGAGACGTCGGAGGCAAACAGGGTCAGGAAAATATTTTCCTCGTCCATGCCGGTGAGCGGAATAAAGGCATCCGCATCCGCGATTTTCTCTTCCCGCAGCAGGTCACGGTCATTGCCGTCGCCGTTGATGATGATCGCTTTCGGCAGCAGATCGCACAGCTCTTCGCAGCGCTGCTTGTTCTTCTCGATCACTTTGACCTCGATGCCGTCTTCTATCAGAAGCTTGCAGAGGTAATAAGAAGCCTTGCCGCCGCCGACGATCACCACATGATGAATGCGCCGGTTCTGAATGCCGATCCGCTCGAAGAAGCGGCGTGCCGCGATAATATTGGAAATAAAGGTTACCTGGTCTCCTTCATGCAGCGTAAAACTGCCGTCCGGGATGTAGATGTCCTCCCCGCGCTCTACCGCGCAGATCAGGACATTGCCGCCCGTGACATCCGACAGATCCTTGAGCTGCCGGCCGCAGAGCCGGTTCTCCGCCGGAATGACAAACCGCACCATCTCCGCGCGGCCGTTGGCAAAGGATTTGACCGAAAGAGCCGCCGGCAGCCCGAGCATGCGGGCGATCACCTTCGCGGCTTCCTCCTCCGGATTGATAATCATCGCCAGGTCCAGTTTCTCTTTAAGATAGCTGATGTCATCGCTGTACTCCGGATTGCGGACACGTGCAATGGCTTCGCAATGGGAGGCACGCCGCGCCACCGTGCAGCAGAGAAGATTCAGTTCGTCCATATCCGTCACCGCGATGAACAGATCGGCCTCTTCAATGCCTGCGTCCTTGAGGACGGAATAGCTTGCGCCGTTGCCGACAACTCCCATGACATCAAATGAATCCGTCAGCTTGTTGACACGTTCTTCATTCGTGTCGATCAGCGTGATATTGTGGCCCTCCTCACAGAGTTCCTCGGTAAGCGCCGCGCCTACCTTGCCGCAGCCGACGATAATGATATTTCTGCTTATTATTTCCCCACTCTCAGACACTGTACTCTCTCCTAATCCATATCAAACGGTTCCGGTTCAATCTCTTCTACCGTAATATGCGGGTTTTCCTCGCTGCAATCCTGCATAACGCGCAGAATCTTTTGGTAAAAAGCGATCTCCTCATCGAGAAATTCATCCGGGTCCGGTTTCAGTATGACAATCTCCGTGTCCTGTGTGCGCTCGCAGAGACAGTCGTGCAGGGCATCCAGATTCATGCCGTAGTAATCAGGAAAATTCATGATCATCTTCAGGTAAGGATGTGCAATGCCGGGATCAGTCAGTTCCGCTCCATTTAATATTACTTCCATATTACATACTCCTCTGTCAGCTGCTAATAGAGCTGTTCAAATGTCTTATAATGATCGTCTGTATAGAATATCAGACCGTCATTGGAATAAATAATGCGCTCGGCGTTCCGATAGCCGCCTTCGTAGTCAATATCGCATTCGTAATACTGACGCCCGTCCGCTTCCGGCAGGAGTCCTTCGTAGTTGCCGAAACGGCTTCCGCCGATGCTCATGCCATCCGCAACGTCCCACAGATTCCCCTTGCTGCTGTCCCAGCCAAGGTCTTCTGCTTCCTGCTTGGTGATATAGTTCGACGGCAGCTTTCCATAGGTGTGAATGTAAAGTGCCACCTCGTCTTTCGACGTGTATGTGCCGTCTTCGTCAATCGCCGCGTCACCGGACGCCTGCACGGTATCCGCCGAACTTTTATCCGGGGTCTCCGAAGAAATGACACTCTCCGTCTCTGCCTGGCTGACCGCCTCCGTCTGGCTGGCTGTCTGCGCTGTGCTGCCGGAGCCGCCGCAGGCGCCGACCGGCACCAGAAGAAGCGCCAGCGTCAGGATCAGAAGCAGGGCTTTTCTAACGTATTTCATAAGTCCGCCTTTCTCTCCTTTTTACAATATGATTATTTTAGCACAATACCATATATTATCAAGTCGGCCCCTGTCCGTTCCCGCCGCCGCGCAGCCAGCGCAGCGTGCGCACGCGGTCGAGGGAAGCCGCCCCATTGTATACAACGATCTGCCCGTCCTGCAGTACGATGGTCGGGATCTGTTCCACCTGATAATATGCGGAAAGCGCCGGCTCCTTGTCCACGTCAATACGCACAATCTGGCCTTTTCCCGCATGTTTTTCCAGATACTGCAGCAGTTCGCGTTCATACAGACCGCAGGCTGCGCACCAGTCCGCCTCAAAATAAATAAGGCGCCGCATTGCTGCCATCCCTCCTGTCAAAAGAAAAAGGCTATCATGCATTCGGTATATACATGATAGCCTCTTAATATACTGTTCACATACTGTGCATGCAGATATTGCAGACAGCTGCCAGCCGAAGAGTAAAACTCAACGCTTGCTGAACTGCGGAGCTCTACGTGCTTTCTTGAGACCGTATTTCTTACGCTCTTTCATACGAGGATCTCTTGTGAGATAGCCTGCTTTCTTGAGAGCCGGTCTGTAAGCCTCCTCATCTGCTTTGCAGAGTGCACGGGAGATGCCGTGACGGATTGCGCCTGCCTGGCCGGTAAAACCGCCGCCGCGAACGTTAACGGTTACATCGAACTTATCAGCTGTCTCTGTTAATACAAGCGGCTGACGAACGACAACCTTGAGGGTTTCCAGTCCGAAATAATCATCGATGTCTCTCTTGTTAATCGTGATCTTGCCGGTACCCGGTGTCAGGTATACTCTGGCAATGCTCTTCTTTCTTCTTCCGGTTCCATAATACTTAACTGAAGCCATATCCATTCTCCTTTCGACGTTACTTCATTAATACCTGAGTTCAAGTACTTCCGGTTTCTGTGCTGCATGCTTGTGATCCGGACCTGCATATACAAACAGCTTCTTGATCATCTGTCTGCCGAGCGGTCCCTTCGGGAGCATGCCCTTAACAGCTAATGTAATAACATCTTCAGGCTTCTTAGCCATCTTCTCTCTGAGTGTTGCAGACTTCATACCGCCTACATATTCAGAGTGGCTGTAATAAATCTTCTGGTCAAGCTTCTTGCCGGTAACCTTGATCTTATCTGCATTTATAACAATTACATAGTCGCCTGTATCAATGAAAGGTGTATAAGTAGGCTTGTTCTTGCCTCTGAGTACAGCAGCGACCTGGGATGTTAAACGACCTAATGTCTGTCCAGCGGCATCAACCACATACCATTTTCTCTCGATTGTTGCCGGACTTGCTACATAGCTATCCATAATGAACCTCCTGAAAGTATATCGGACAGCATTCGCTGTCGATACGCCTGCTGATCTCGTCAATCACAGCAGACTGCTGATTTTATCCATTCATCACGATTCTCTGTGCGATATACCGGGGCTTGGATTCCGCAAGCAAAGCATACCGTGACAATTAATAATTATATTGCAATGCAGGCGCGATGTCAATCGTTTTCACCGGCCTGCCGTGCACTTTTCTCCGTTTTTTCTTCTGTTTCCGGGTAGCGGATCCCAACAAGCGTAAGGCCGCGGGCCGGTGCCGTCGGTGTCCCGAACTTGACAGACGGATTCTGCAGTGCCCGCAGGATATCCTCATCGCTGCGCTGCCCGACGCCGACCTTGGCGAGGGCGCCCATGATAATTCTTACCATATTATATAGAAAGCCGTCTCCGCTGATCCGGTAGGTGATGATATCGCCGCTGCGGGTGATATTGCTCGTGTACACCGTGCGCACAGTCGAGTCCGCGCTTGTCTTAATCGAGCAGAAAGCGCCGAAATCGTGCGTGCCGATAAAGAGTGCCGCCGCGCGCTGCATCGCCTGTGTATCGAGTTTCTGCCGGTAATGCCAGCTGTAAAGGCGTTCATTCGGCAGTGCCGTGCGTCTGTTCAGGATCCGGTATTCGTACGTTTTCTCGACTTCCTGATAGCGCGGATGAAAATCATCCGGCACAATCTCCGACTTCTGCACCACGATATCATCCGGCAGGCGCTGGTTGATCGCCATCGCGTATTTCCAGGCAGGGATCCGGCTGTCCGTGTCAAATACGGCAACCTGTCCGAGGGCGTGCACCCCCGAATCCGTCCGGCTCGCGCCGGTCACGTCCGTCGGCTTTCCGAGCAGATTTTCGATGGCTTTCTGCAGAACCGCCTGAATCGATACGCCGTTGGGCTGTACCTGCCAGCCGCAGTAATTGGTGCCGTCATAGGCAACCGTCAGTTTTATTCTCGGCATGTTTCCTCCTGCCTGCTATACGGCAAAACGCAGCACCAGCACGGCCGCCAGATAGACAGCCGCCAGCACCACCGCCATATAATCCCGTCTCTTCATCGAAAGCGGCTTCATCTCCGTGCGGCCTTCGCCGCCGTGGTAGCAGCGTGCTTCCATCGCCATCGCCAGGTCCTCCGCCCGGCGGATCGCCGCCATGAAAAGCGGTACGATCAGCGGCACCAGCGCCCTGGCTCTCTGCATGACGCCGCCGCTTTCAAAATCGGCACCGCGCGATGTCTGCGCCTTCATGATCCTGTCCATCTCATCCGCCAGAATCGGGATGAAACGCAGGGCGATCGTCATCATCATCGCGCCTTCATGCACCGGCACGTGAAAGACTTTCAGCCAGGCGAATCCTTTCTCGATACCATCTGTCAGCTGGTTCGGCGTTGTCGTCAGTGTCAGCACCGATGCGCCGATGATCAGATAGGTGATACGCATCACCATGTACAGACCGTTTTTCAGTCCTTCCATAGTGGCCTTCACCGGTCCGATCCGGAACAGCACGGTGTCCCCGCCGTTAAAGAAAAAGGCGAAAAAAAATGTTATCAGTATAATAATATACACCGCCTGCAGTCCGCGGAAAATGAATTTCAGCGGCACGCGGCTCATCAGCACATAGGCTGCAAGGACACCGGTCACCAGCAGAAAGGTGGGTATGCAGTTGATCATGAACACCGTGACCAGCAGCAGGATTGTCCAGTAGATCTTAAACCGCGGGTCCAGTCTGTGGATCACGGAACCGCTGTAATAATACTGTCCGATTGTGATATCCCTTATCATCGGCGCTCACCATCCTGTCCGGCTTGTTTTCCAAAGGCCTTCAGCACAGCCTGCGCCGCCTCTTCCACGGTAAGGGCGGTGAGATCGACCGGTATGCCGGCTGCCCGCAGATCGCGCATGATGTACGTCATCTCCGGCGCCGCAAGTCCTAGCGCCTCCAGCTCGCCGATGCGGGAAAATACGGCCGCCGGCGTATCGTCCATGACGATTCTGCCCTTATCGACGACCAGAATCCGGCTGGCCGCCTCGGCAATATTTTCCATGGAATGCGTCGAGCAGAGCACGGTAATGCCCTCATGGCTCAGCTGCATGAAAAGCTCCATCAGGCTTCGTCTCGCCGCCGGATCGAGTCCGGCGCCCGGTTCGTCCAGCACAAGGATCTCCGGCTCCATGGCGAGAACACCCGCGAGCGCCACGCGCCGCTTCTCCCCGCCGGAGAGGTCAAACGGCGACCGCTCGTATTTATCTTCCTGGATGCCGACCCTCTCGAGCGCCTGCTCTGCATGCCGGCGCGCCTCTTCTTCGGACATGCCGAGGTTTCCCGGGCCGAACATGACATCTTCCAGCACCGTCGGCGCGAAAAGCTGATATTCCGGATATTGAAAGACAAGGCCGATGTGCGCGCAGATCTGCTGGCGCGTCCAGCTTCCGTCCGCAAGATCCTTGTCCATCAGCAGCACGCGGCCGGACGTCGGCCTGAGCAGGCCGTTCATATGCTGGATCATCGTCGACTTGCCGGATCCGGTATGTCCGATCAGTCCGATAAACTCTCCCTTTTCCACGGAGAACATCACATGGTCGAGCGCTTTTACAGGCAGTTCGCCGTTGCTCCCCGCGTATTCGAAACTGACATCTTCAAATCGTAATACCGACATTCCATCCTCCGCCGTCAGTGCCCTGCCCGTTTCCAGGCTTTGATAATCTCATCTGTAAGTTCACGGCCGTCCAGAATGCCGGCCGGCAGATCAATGCCGCCTTCCCGCAGCATTGCGCCGAGCTTTGCCGCCTGCGGCAGCTCCAGCCCCAGCTGAGCCAGCTTCTGCTCATCCTGCAGGACCGTGCGGGGCGCGCCGTCCATGCGTATCGTGCCGTTATGCATGACAATAATCCGGTCCGCGCGCACTGCCTCATCGATAAAATGGGTGATCAGCACTATCGTTACCTTCTCACGGTGATTCAGTTCCACGACCGTATCGATCAGGCTCCGCCTTCCCTGCGGGTCCAGCATCGCCGTCGGCTCATCCAGAATCATGCACTGCGGCTTCATGGCCAGTATGCCGGCAATCGCCACGCGCTGCTTCTGCCCGCCGGAGAGCTTATTCGGTGAATAGCGCCGAAATGACGTCATGCCGACGCGCTGCAGGCTGTCCGCCACACGTTTCCATATCTCGTCCGTCGGCACCGAGATGTTCTCCGGTCCGAAACCGACATCTTCCTCGACCACACTGGCGATAATCTGGTTATCCGGATTCTGGAAAACCATGCCGACCTTCTCGCGCACCGGGAGGAGATTGTCCGCATCCGCTGTATTCATGCCGTCCACAATCACCGTACCTTCGTCCGGCACGAGCAGGGCATTCAGATGCCGTGCCAGTGTCGACTTGCCGCTCCCGTTGGTGCCCAGTATGGCTGTAAACGTCCCCTTTTCAATCCGGGTGCTCAGATCGTCCACTGCCGTGTTGGTCATCAGGACATCGCCGTTTTCATCCTTCACGTCGAAGCGGCAGCTTAAATGACTGATATCGAAAAAGCTCATTTCCGGATTCTCCCCATTTACAAAGACAGGGAAGAACCGTGCGGGCTCTTCCCTGTCTGTTTACTTTGTTCTTAATGCTTATTAAACCAGTTCGATCAGAACTTCCATTGCAGCATCGCCCTTGCGAGGTCCGATCTTGACGATTCTTGTGTAACCGCCGTTACGTCCTGCATACTTCGGGCCATACTCTGAGAAAAGCTTGTCTGCAAGATCAACCTGCTTGGTGCCTGCTTTTCTGCCGGCTGCCTTTTCCGGAACCTGTGTTCTCGGATAGAGGATCTTGTACATCTGTCTTCTCGCATGGATGCGGGATGGGCTGTCCTTCTTGATTGTCTTGTCAACGGTATCGAAGACAACCTTGCCGTCCTCTTTGATTCTCTTGCCGTCAGCGTCTTTTCTTGCGACCTTAGCCTGAACGGTGATCTCTTCGTAGTTATCTTTCTCTTTAACACCGAGAGCAATCAGCTTCTCAGCGATCTTTCTGATTTCTTTAGCCTTGGCTTCCGTTGTTCTGATCTTGCCGTTGAGAAGAAGATCAGTAACCTGGTTTCTAAGCAGAGCTTTACGCTGGTTGGAAGTTCTGCCCAGCTTTCTGTATCCTGCCATCTTGGTTTCCTCCTTACAAAGTCAGATAAGTTCAATTATCAATCATTCGTCGCTGGGTTTCAGGTGAAGTCCCAGTTCATTGAGCTTGTTGAGCACTTCGTCCAGAGATTTGCGGCCGAGATTCCGAACTTTCATCATATCCTCTGCCGTTCTGTTCGTCAGTTCCTCTACAGTGTTGATACCCGCCCTCTTCAGGCAGTTGTATGAACGTACTGATAATTCAAGCTCATCAATATTCATGCTGAGAATATTGGATTTATCATTGGTCTCCTTCTCTTCCATGACTTCTGCAGCCTTGGCATTCTCGGAAAGATCAATGAAAAGATTAAGGCGGTTGCTCAGAACCTGTGCTGCGTAGCTGATCGCTTCATCAGGTCCCATCGTGCCGTTCGTAAACACTTCAAGTGTAAGCTTGTCGTAATCCGTTATCTGTTTAACACGGGTATTCTCTACCTTCATGTTGACACGCTCAACAGGTGTGTACATGGAATCGATGGCAATCACGCCGATCGGAAGATCTGCGCTCTTGTTCTTGTCCGCGCCGACATAGCCGCGGCCGTTCGTGATGGTCAGTTCCATGTTCAGTCTGCAGTCAGGACCGCCGCTGAGTGTAGCGATGACCTGATCCGGATTCATGATCTCGATATCCTGGTCTACCTGGATATCGGACGCTCTTACGACACCTTCGCCTTCATAGTCGATGTATGCAACCTTGGTTTCATTAGGATCGTCTGACTGACTGTTATTTTTAATTGCAAGACTCTTGATGTTCATGATGATCTCAGTTACATCTTCCTTAACGCCCGGAATTGAACTGAATTCATGGACAACACCGTCTATTTTGATATTGCTGACTGCAGATCCCGGAAGAGATGACAGCATGATCCTTCTGAGGGAATTGCCCAGGGTAATTCCGTAGCCTCTCTCGAGAGGCTCAACAACAAAACGACCGTATCTGTTATCGCTTGAAATCTCGTGTTCTGCAATCTTCGGTACTTCTGAATTAAACACTTAATGCCCTCCTTTTGGGTTAAAAGATAAACTGAGGGTTAAAAATATAAGTCCTAGCAATCCTCTTACAAAATTATTTAGAATACAGCTCGACGATAAGCATCTCATCAACCGGAACATCGATCTGCTCTCTGAGCGGCAGAGCATTGACTGTTCCTGTGAAATTCTCCTGATCGGAGGTAAGCCATTCCGGAACGCCTCTTCCGTTAACGACTTCAAAAATATCCTTGGCAAGCTGGGTTGACTTTGCCTTCTCGGTAAGGGCAATCACATCACCCGGCTTTACTTCATAAGCAGGAAGGTTAACGATCTTGCCGTTAACCGTAATCATCTTATGATCAACCATCTGTCTTGCTTCACGGCGTGTTCTTGCAAATGCAAGGCGGAAAACGACATTGTCAAGACGGCTCTCCAGCATAACCATAAGATTCTCACCGGTCTGACCCTTCATCATGGAAGCTCTTCTGAAGTAGTTTCTGAAAGGTTTTTCCAGTACACCATATATAAACTTAGCCTTCTGCTTCTCATTCAGCTGGCTGCCATATTCGGATTTCTTTCTGTTGCTTCTCTTGGCCTGTCTCTTGGACTTCTTGTCATAGCCAAGATAAGCAGGATCAATATCAAGACTTCTGCATCTCTTTAAAACTGGTACCATATCTCTTGCCATATCTTATTCCCTCCTATCAGACTCTTCTACGCTTCGGCGGACGGCATCCGTTGTGCGGAACCGGTGTTACGTCGCGGATACTGGTTACCTGAATTCCATTAGCCTGTAATGCACGGATAGCTGCTTCTCTTCCTGAACCAGGTCCCTTTACAAATACATCTACATACTTTAATCCGTGTACAGCTGCTGCCTTGGCTGCTGTCTCAGCTGCCATCTGTGCTGCATACGGTGTAGACTTACGGGAGCCGCGGAATCCGAGACCGCCTGCGCTTGCCCATGAAAGAGCATTGCCTTCAGTGTCTGTAAGAGTAACAATTGTATTGTTAAAAGATGACTGGATATGTGCCTGACCGCGTTCTACATTCTTCTTAACGCGCTTCTTAACCACCTTTTTAGTAGCTTTCTTAGCCATTGTAAAAACCTCCTATTCGTATCAATTATTTCTTCTTGTTTGCTACAGTCTTCCTAGGTCCCTTACGGGTTCTTGCATTGGTCTTGGTCTTCTGACCGCGGACCGGAAGTCCTTTTCTGTGACGAATGCCTCTGTAGCATCCAATCTCCATGAGTCTCTTGATATTCATAGCAGTCTCACGGCGAAGGTCACCTTCGATCATGAGATTCTCACTTGCAATAGCATTATTGATCTTAGCTACTTCATCATCAGTGAGATCCTTAACTCTTGTGTTCGGATCAACACCGGCGATTTTCAGAATACGGTTCGATGTTGCCACACCTATGCCGTATACATAGGTAAGGCCGATTTCAATTCGCTTGTCTCTTGGTAAATCAACACCACTGATACGAGCCATGTATTTATACCTCCGATAGTTAGTAAACAACTAAAAAAACAGTAAAAGATAATGCGGTTGCTTCTGACGGAAAGCAATCGCTGCAGATCTGATATCTGCTGTTATAGTGAAGCATCATCTGGCCTCAGACAATGCCGTTCACTGCAGCCGCTACGCTGTCCGTCCGCATGGTGCGGGCGAATTACACTTAACAAAATAACAGAAACGCTCTAAAACAGAAAAATTTCTGCACGTTAAAGCGCAGGACCCAGCGATCAGCCCTGTCTCTGTTTATGCTTAGGATTCTCGCAGATGATTCTGACAGATCCTTTTCTTCTGATAACCTTGCACTTATCACACATAGGCTTTACAGATGATCTAACCTTCACGATAATTCTCCTTTCTGTCAATTCAGCCATATACATGGCCGTATATATAATACAGGCGCAGCCTTGCGGCTTCGCTTATATTCTGATATTGCAATAAGCGGCTGCCTGGTGACACCCGCCTTATTTTAATGCTGCCGAAATATTATATCATAATCATAATATCAGGGCAAGCCTTTTTTACTTATCTCTCCAGATAATTCTTCCTCTTGAAAGATCGTAAGGTGAAAGTTCAATTGTGACTTTATCACCCGGAAGTATCTTGATGAAATTCATACGCAGCTTTCCGCTGATATGTGCAAGCACCACATGCTTGTTCTCCAGTTCAACTCTGAACATGGCATTCGGGAGCTTCTCAACAACAACTCCCTCAACCTCGATCATGTCTGACTTTGGCATCCCGTCTCCTCCTATGATTGGCCTTATTATGTATTACCCGGCAAACCGCCGGGTTCGGTGCCCGGCGGCTGTCGGTAATAAATATAAATCAGAAAATAATGCTGACAATCTGTCCGAAAACATCATCCATGGATTTTGTTCCGTCCACTTCCTGCAGCACGCCGCGCTCCTTGTAGAAGTCGATCAGCGGCTGGGTCTGTGTATGGTAGACATCCAGTCTGTTTCTGACAGTTTCTTCTTTATCATCAGCTCTGAATACAAGTTCTGTTCCGCAGACATCGCAGATGCCTTCCTTCTTCGGCGGATTGTTTACCACATGGTAAATCGCACCGCACTTCGGGCAGGAACGTCTTCCTGACATTCTTCTGATGATATTCTCATCAGGGACTTCGATATCGATGGCGTAATCCAGTTTCTGTCCGATCTTCGTGAGTGCGTCCTCGAGAGCCTGCGCCTGCGGGATGGTTCTCGGGAAACCATCAAGGATGTAGCCGTTTTTGCAGTCGTCCTGCTGAATTCTGTCTACTACAAGATCGCATACGAGTTCATCCGGAACAAGCAGGCCCTTGTCCATGTAGGTCTTGGCCTTTGCGCCCAGCGGCGTACCGTTCTTGATATTCTCTCTGAAAATATCGCCGGTGGAGATATGCGGAATATCGCATTTCTTCGCAATCATCTTGGCCTGTGTACCTTTACCTGCTCCAGGAGCTCCTAACATAACGATTTTCATCACATACACCTCGAAACTCTCCGCTTCCGCGGAAAAGTCCACTTATTGAATAAAACACGAATATCCAGTGCCGGCGCAGGCCAACACTGAATACACGAATTTACCTATTACTGCTGAAAAGACCTCTCAGGTGACGTTCGCTTACCTGCGAATCCAGTTTCCGGATAGTCTCAAGGACAACGCCTACGATGATGATGATCGAAGTACCGCCGAATGACACATCAACACCGAGAAGGCCTGCCAGTACGATCGGAATCGTCGATACAATCAGAAGACCGATTGCGCCGATGACAATGGTCGTGTCGGAAACGCGCTGCAGATATTCTACAGTCTGTCTGCCAGGTCTCTGGCCTGGAATAAAGCTTCCCCGCTCTTTGAGTCTCTCTGCCACTTCCTGCGGATTGAACATGATGGAAGTGTAGAAATATGCAAAG
>OMWM01000033.1 GCA_900314775.1 uncultured Eubacteriales bacterium
TCGAATCCAGTCACGCCGATAATTTATAAGGACTCAGGAATACCTGCATTGGCATTCCTGAGTTTTTTTTATGGAAAATTGGGACATGCCCGCGGCGGCTATCGGCAGCGCTCCAGCATTTCGCGCAGCCGGTCCGCATAGGCCATGCGCAGCCTGGCCGGCTCCAGAACGGTGACATCGCTGCCGTAGCCGATCAGATATTCAATCATATAGTCAAACTCGTCTTCGTTATAGGCGCCGGTCAGTTCATTCCCGTTGAGATGAATATTTTCATAGCGCTCACGGTAATAATGCTCTTTGCCGTGATTGGTAATCCGGCAGCGAAACGGGATGGTGTGGTGCTCGCGGACAAAGCGTTCGTGGTACTGCACGAGCTCTTCGCGGCTGAGACTGCCCTCGATGCCGGTATCTTCAAAATCCGTGATCAAATCGCAGCGGCCTCTGTGCCATTCCTCTGTATCCGTATCTATGCCCTCAAAAAACCAGAGTCCGTTCCGGTAAAAAATCCACAGAAACTGCGCCTTGATGGGAGACGCAGGAAGCTGGGAGGAGGCAATCCGGATGATATGCCGGCTGGTGCATGCCTCCAGAATCTCCCGCAGAAACGGAATTTCGTAGACAGGCGGCACATTGTAATAGCGGCAGGCATCCAGCATGTCTGTGACAGCCTTTCTGCGCCAGGACGGGAGCGTGGCAAGCAGGCGGTCGGCGATGTCGCGGTACGATTTCCGGAAAGGCGTTTCCGACAGAAGAGAAAGCGCATGTATCGCAAAGAAAATGGCGTTGACCTCATCCTCTGAGAAGGTAACCGGGATCAGCGTGCCGCGGCTGGTCACCTGATAGCCGCCGCTGCGTCCGGGTTCGGAATAGATGTTAAGCCCCAGATCGGCCAGATCGGTTATATCTCTGAGTGCGGTTCTCCGCGAGATTTTAAACTGCGCCATCAGATCCGCGAGATGAAAATGAGGGTGGTTGGCAAGAAAAACAAGTTCCCGGTTCAGACGCTCCGCTTTATTCATGAAAATCTCCTTAAAAAAGTTTTTAATGGTGCCAGTAGATGGCACTATTATATGATAAGCTAAAATCACTTTGCAGACAATAAAAAATCGCAGCCGGGAACGGACGAAAGGAGTTAAATATGACAATTGACGAGGCAATCAGAAACAGACATACGGTCAGAAATTATGATGGACGGGCACTTGCGCCGGAGACAGAGAAAACGCTTCAGGCAATGATTGATGCGGTCAATCAGGAAGCCGGCCTGCATTTTCAGCTGATTAACGGCGAAAATGAGGCACTGGCTCCGTATACCATCCACTATGGAAAGTGGACGGGCGTGACCAACTATATTTCTCTGGTCGGGAAAGATACGCCGGAGCTGGATGAGCTGTGCGGGTATTACGGCGAGCAGATTGTGCTCTGGGCGCAGCAGAACGGACTGAAAACCGGCTGGGTGGATACGCAGCTGAATGCGCTAAGCGGCGGCATCCGCGTGCCGGAAATCAAGGATGGCGAACGGCTTGTCCTTTCCATTTGCATCGGATACAGCGAGCAGAGCGGCGCCGCGCACAAGATCAAGACGGCAGAGGAAATGTCTGATGTCACAAACACGGACAAGGTACCGGATTGGTTTCGCAAAGGCATGGAGTATGCCGTGCTTGCGCCGACTGCCGGCAATCAGCAGCTGTTCAGAATCCATCTGGATGGCGAAAAGTTATGGATTGATACGGCACTGGGATTTCTGGAAAAGGTTGACGTAGGCATCGCAAAATATCACTTTGAGCTTGGCGCCGGCCTGCCGCACAGCTGCTGGAGATAATCCGCAGATACGGTTTCCGGGCGGCGAAGGCGCGGCGCTTTCGGCATCGCTCAGATATCCGGACCCGCCGCATAGGCTTTGATGGACTGACAGATCTGCCGGTATCTGTCCCGGTAGATGCTGCCGGCTTCCCAGAGAAAGGTGAAGTCGTGGCGGACATGAAAGTCGGAGAGCGTGATCAGGCGGAGCCGGCCTGCTCTGATCTGATCCCTTGCCGCCGGGTAGTAGAGGAAAGATATGCCGGCATCTTCCTCCAGCATCTGCAGAATGGCGTGCATGCCGCCGACCTGGATGTGCCGCTGAAAGTCCTCGACGCGGTATCCCATGACCGTGAGCTGGTTTTCAAGGAGCCGGCGTGTGCCGCTGCCCGGCTCACGGATAATCAGCCGTTCGGAAAACAGGTCGGACAGCTTCTCCGGCTCCCGGGCAAAGCGGTGTCCCGCCGCGCAGACAGGTACGAAAGGCACCGTGTCGTACAGGAGCGTCTCAAACTCCTCATGATCAAAATATCCTTCAATCAGGGCAAACTGAATCGTCCCTTCCTCCAGCATCCGCAGCAGATCCTTCGTATTTTCAATTTCCATGGTTACCGAAGCGTCGGGCTGGCTCTGCAGATAGCGTGCGAGCGGCCTGGCAATCACATATTCACCGATGGTCTTGGTGACGCCGAAATGGATGTGCGGTGTGTCCGGGTCAGGGCGCAGAAGACGCCGGCGGAGGGTTTTCTCATCGCTTCGCATGGCATAGCCCGCCTTCAGCAAAATCTCCCCCTGCGGCGTCAGCGTCAGCTTTTTCCGGCTGTAATTAAACAGGGTGATGCCGTATTCTTTCTCCAGCGCGTGAATCTGGGCGGTGACCGCCGGCTGCGAGAGATATAGCTTTTCGGCAGCCCTGGTAAAATTCATCGTCTCGCAGACGGTCAGAAAAGTCTGCATTTTCTTATCCATGGCCGAACCTCCTTCCCAGTTTGCGTTCATTATAGCATATCAATAAAAATAATTGATTGAAATATAAAATAATACAATTTTATTTTATTGATATAACCTGCTACAATAGACAGCGAAATCGAGAAATTGAGGGAGTGAAAGTTATGGAATCTTTTAAGAAAAAAATACCTGGCATCCTGATGTGTTTCGCCGTGGCCATACCGGCCTGGTTTCTCGGAAAGAAATTTCCGGTCGTCGGCGGTCCTGTGTTCGGCCTGCTGATCGGCATGGTCCTGGCGCTGCTTTACCGCAGCAAGGAGAAGCTGGATCCGGGTATTTCTTTTGTTTCACAGAAAATACTGCAGGCGGCCGTGGTGTTTCTCGGCTTCGGCCTGAATCTGAATGTCGTTCTGGCTACCGGAAAGCAGTCACTGCCGATTATCGTCTGCACCATTTCGACATCGCTGATCATCGCCTACGTGATGATGAAGGTGCTGCACATTGACGGCAACACGGCGACGCTGATCGGCGTCGGGTCCTCGATCTGCGGCGGCTCGGCGATTGCGGCGACCGCGCCGGTCATTCACGCCAGCGACGAGGAGGTATCGCGGGCAATTTCCACGATATTCCTGTTCAATGCGATGGCAGCCGTTCTGTTTCCGGCGATCGGACAGGCACTTGGCTTCAGCACAACGTCGGGCGAAGGATTCGGCATTTTTGCCGGAACGGCCGTCAACGATACGTCCTCTGTGACCGCAGCGGCGTCCACCTGGGACAGCATGTGGGGACTTGGCACACAGACTCTTGATAAGGCAGTCACCGTAAAACTGACCAGAACGCTGGCGATCATCCCGATCACGCTGATTCTCGCATTTTACCGTTCCCGCAAAAACGGAAAGCAGAGCGGCGGCAGCGGCGTGCAGGCCGGCAAGGTATTTCCGATGTTTATTCTCTGGTTTGTACTGGCGTCCGTCTTCACGACGATCTGCGTGCATTTCGGCGTCTCCGAGTCTGTTTTCAGCCCGCTGAAACAGCTGAGCAAGTTCATGATTGTCCTTGCGATGGCGGCGATCGGACAGAACACCAATGTCGTACAGCTCGTCAGAAAAGGCGGAAAACCGATTCTGCTGGGTGCCTGCTGCTGGGCGGGCATTACCTGTGTCAGCCTGCTGATGCAGCACGTGATGGGTATTCTCTGAAAAATGGCATAAAAAATGCAGCCGTCTGGCTGCATTTTTTATGATCATTTTCAGTCGTCAAACAGCGGGGTGGAAAAGTACCGTTCCGCTGTATCGGAAAGTACCGTGACAACCGTTTTGCCTTTTCCGAGCTTCCTGGCGAGGCGGATTGCGCAGGCGACATTGGTGCCGCTGGAGATGCCGCACATCAGGCCTTCTCTGCGTGCCAGCTGCTTTGCCGTATTGAGAGCTTCCTCGTCGGACACAATACAGATGTGGCTGTAAATACTGCGGTTCAGGATAGCCGGGATGACACCGTCGCCGATGCCCATCTGCAGGTGCGTGCCGATCGAGCCGCCGGAGAGGATGGCTGCATTTTCCGGCTCCGCCGCCCAGATCTCGATGTCCGGGTATCTCTCTTTCAGCGCCTCCCCGATGCCGGTGATGGTGCCGCCGGTGCCGACGCCGGAACAGAAACCGTCGATCGGACCGCCGACTTGTTCGATGATCTCCGGTGCCGTGTACTTCTTGTGCGCGAGTGTGTTGTTGATGTTGTCAAACTGCTGCGGTACGAATACATGCGGATTCTCCGCCGCCATCTGCGCCGCGAGGCGTACGCAGTCCTGAATGCACGCACCGATGTTGCCGGCATCGTGCATCAGTCTGACCTCCGCACCGTAGTGGCGGACGAGCTTGCGCCGCTCCTCGCTGACGGAATCCGGCATAATGATGATGGTCCGGTAGCCGCGGACAGCACCGACAAGGGCAAGACCGATGCCCTGGTTGCCGCTGGTCGGTTCCACGATAATGGTGTCTTTGTCAATCTTTCCTTCTCTTTCCGCCTGTTCGATCATGTTCAGCGCTGTGCGCGTCTTGATGGAGCCGCCCACATTGAGGGCTTCGAACTTCACAAGAATCTGTGCGCTGTCTTCGTCTGTCATGTGATTAAGGCGTACCATCGGCGTATGGCCGACGGCCTCTAAAATGTTGTTGTATATCATATGAATCCCTTATATTTTAAAAGTCGGCCGGAAATGGCAGGCCGCCTGTTCTAATTTAGCATATACGCCGCGCCTCTTCAATCAGTTTTCAGGAATTATTCCGATACCTTTTCCGGTCCATACCGCAGGCAGAGTATTTTTGACGATTATGTTATGATGAATACAGAAAGCCGCAACCGGCTCAGGAAAGGATGAAGCTGAAATGAGAAAGACAGACCGGCGCACGCTCTACACGAAAACAGTCATCAAGGATGCTTTTCTTGATCTTTGTGCGCAGGAATCCTACAGCAGAATTACCATTGCCGATCTGTGCCGCCGTGCGCAGATCAGCCGCGGAACCTTCTACCTGCACTACAGCAATGTCGCCGAGGTGCTCGAGGAAACAATCAGCGATGTGCTGGACAATATACGTGTCATGATTCCCAGGGTGACGCAGACCTGTCAGGATGAATCCTGCAGCGTGCCGCTGTGCATATTTCTGCGCAGGCAGACACGCTACCGCGGGCTGTTCCTGGATGATACCGTCTCCGGCATTCTGGTCAGCCGCCTGACCGATGCCTTTTCAAGCGATCTGATGGCGGCAGTCAGGGAAAAATCAGATCTTACGCCGCAGGAAATCCGCACGCTTTCGTATTTTCAGCTGAACGGATGCCTTGCGGTATGCCGCCAGAGCCTCAAGGCAGGTGACGGCGAATGGGATCAGACGAGATGCCTGCTGGACCGTTTCGTATCGGCCGGCATGACGGCATTTTTCAAGGATAAGCCGAAGCAGGACGAATGCAAGGATAAGCAGAGCGAAGAAGGGAGGAGATAAGCCTTGGAGACGGAGAAAATGATCGTGGCATTTCGCCATGAGCTGCATGAAAATCCGGAGCTTTCCGGCTGTGAGACGGAAACAAAACAGAGACTGATGCGTTTTATCCGCGAGCACACAGGCCTTGCGGTCTGCGATCAGGGAAAATGGGTTTATGCTTATTACGAGCCGGAGAAAAAGACAGACGCCCGGCCGATCGCCTTCCGGGCAGATATGGATGCGCTGCCGATGCCGGAAGCCATTGATCTGCCCTGGGGATCGCGCCGGCAGGGCGCTGCGCATAAATGCGGCCACGACGGCCATTCCAGTGTACTCGCATGGCTGGCGCTGCGGCTTGAAGGAGACGCTGCAATCCGGCGCCCGGTTTATCTGATTTTTCAGTCCGCCGAGGAGACGGGCCGGGGCGGCAGAGACTGCGCACAGTTTATCAGGGAGCAGGGGATCGGCGAAGTGTATGCCTTTCACAATCTGAGCGGCTATCCGGAGGGCGCAGTCATGGTCCGTGACCGTCTGTCGCAGTGTGCCTCCAAAGGACTGACGGTCAGCTTTGAAGGAAGACGCAGCCATGCCAGCGCGCCGGAGGACGGCATCAGCCCCGTGCCGGCAGCATCGCAGCTGGCGCTTTTTGCCTGCGGGAAAAAGGAATGGCGGGGAATGGCCCCTTCCGGGAAGACGCTTTTGTGCACGGTCATTGATCTTCTTGTGGGCACAAAGGATTTCGGCATTTCTCCTGGCAGCGGTGAGGTCTCCTTTACGCTGCGGGCAGATTTCGAGAATGAAATGGAAGATATGCAGCGGCAGATCGAATCCGAAGCAGAGCGGCTGGCCGGGCAGTACGGCCTGCGGGTGCGCTTTGCAGAGGCTGACCCTTTTCCGGAAACCGTCAATGATCCGCGCTGTGCGGAGAAAGTAAGAGCGGCTGCGCGGAGCCTTGGCCTGACCCTGGCACCGATGGACAGGCCGTGGCGGGCGTCAGAGGATTTTGGCTGGTATACGAAGGTATGTCCGGGGGCTATCTTTTATATCGGCAACGGCATGGACTGGCCGATGCCGCACCAGCCGGAGTATGATTTCAACGACAGAATTTTAACAACGGCAGCGGATCTTTTCTGCCGGCTGGCAGAGAGAAAACAGATCAATTAACTAAAATCAGGAGGAAATACAGATGAAAGTATTGCTTGTCAACGGAAGTGCGCATCCGCATGGTACGACCATGCGTGCACTGGAGGAAATGATAAAAGTATTCGAGGCAGAAGGCATTGAGACAGAAGTCATTCAGGTCGGCGGCAAACCGATTGCGGACTGCCTGCAGTGCGGCCGCTGTCAGGGCACCGGTGTGTGCATTTTCAAGGAGGATGGCGTCAATGAATTTGTAGAGAAGGCCAGAAGCGCAGACGGATTTGTCTTTGGCACGCCCGTCTACTTTGCCCATGCAAGCGGCAGGATTCTGTCCTTCCTGGACCGAGCCTTCTTCAGCTGCGGAAAAGATGAAGTCTATGATGCCTTTCAATTTAAACCGGGTGCGGCCGTAGCGGTTGCAAGACGTGCCGGAACGGTTACGGCGCTGGATGATCTGAACAAATATTTTGGCATTGCGCAGATGCCGGTCGCCGGTTCCACATACTGGAACAACGTGCATGGCTTTGATGCTGCCGACGCGGAAAAAGATGAGGAAGGTCTGCAGACGATGCGCAATCTTGCCAGAAACATGATCTGGATGATGCGCTCGTTTGAAAACGGCAGGAACGCAGGTGTACCGCTTCCGGAAACAGAATGTGCAAAGGTGACCAATTTTATCAGGAGAACGGATAATAAGCGATAAAGAAGGCACTATGGCAAAAAGAAAGACTGAGAAACATTGACGGCAATGCTTCTCAGTCTTATCTTATGGAGTATATCGGATTCGAACCGACGGCCTCCACAATGCGAATGTGGCGCGCTCCCAGCTGCGCTAATACCCCAGACACAATTAATATACGCTTAATGGCAGGTTATGTCAAGATCCCGTAAACACGCCGGTAGAGTATGCTGCGGACTTTTTCAAATTCCTGCCGGGAGATGGGACGGCCGCTGGTCATGATCCGCAGCGGGACAGCCGGGTACTGTTCGGACAGCTTCGGCTGTTCGTAGGTGTAATCATTGAAATAATAGTGATTGCGTTTGTAAAAACCGATGCGGTGCACCGCCTGCTCTGTCTCTGGCAGTTCGACTTCCAGACAGATCGGCCTGTCGTAGATTTCCTGCAGATTGCCGAGCACAGCGGAGCCGATGCCCTGGCTGCGAAGACCCGGCCGCACGGCAAAATGTTCCAGATAAGTAAATTCTTCAAATTCCCATACGGCTGCAAAAGCGTCGATCCGGCTGCCTGCCGCATCTGCATCTGCCGCGCCGCGGCTGACGCCGAAGAGGCGGTAGGCAGGGTTGTCCAGAAGCTTTTTCTGTTTCTCATAAGGCCGGTGTTCCGTTTTCGGGAAGCTGGCATCCATAATATCGTAAACCTGATCAAATTCATCCGCGGATTTGATATCCCGCAGAATCCGTGTCATGAAATCCCTCCTTTACATGCCTTTTATTATAAAGCGGCAGGGCAGTGTTTTCAAGGTGGGGCGGTCCGGCACATCAGCGGTGGAAAGCGGCGCCGATCTACTGTATAATAAAATAAAAAACGGAGGTTATCATGGCACTGGTTGATGATTATGTCAGAGAAAATGAGCGGATCAGACACGAGATCGAAGAAGAACTGGCGCTTGTGCGCGGCGGCGGAGAGGGACACGACCTTCTGCAGCTCGAGAATATACTGACGGAGCTGAATGTGATCTACAGCATTCCGGGGCAGCCGCTGACCTATCTGGAGGCAATTGTCCGCCGCTGGGGACCGGAGGATGCACTCGGCCGGGAGATCGACGGACTGCTGACTTTATACAGGCAGATAAAATACGATTGACAAAAGCCTGATGCAAGACTATACTTGTTAAGAAAGTTAATACTGACAGGGGCGCTCACATAAGTGGGCTGAGAGTCGGATGTTTTTCCGTAACCCATAACCTGATTTGGATAATGCCAACGTAGGGATGAACAGACTTAAAGCGAATCCGATCAGGGTTCGCTTGTTTTTTTATGCGGAAAGCGCGGCATGCGTTTCCTGCGTGCAGTGAATATGCGTTTCCTTCAGAATTGATGATCAGAATGCGGCAGGCCGGGGGCACCACCTTCTGCCGCGGATAAAAGCGGTATGAGACAAAAGAAATACCGTGACCACGAAAGTTCGTGCAGGCGCTGGAAACTTCCCGGACAGGAGACTGCCCCGGAGGCTTCTTTCCCATGATTTTTTCATGACAGGGTGCGCCGCATACCTGTCATTTTTTTATGGCCGTCTGCGGTTTTTATGAGGAGGTTCAATATGAAAGTCAGTGAGCAGCTGGTATCTTCATCCATGGATCTGATCGAGTCGTTTTACGATCATCCGTTTGTCGCCGGCATGACCGACGGCACGCTGGATCATGAGAAATTTCAGTATTACATGATCCAGGATTATCTTTATCTGTTTGATTATGCGAAGGTGTTTGCGCTGGGCGTAGCCAAATCGGACGAAGTCTATGCGATGCGTACATTTTCGGAGTATCTCTACTCCATTCTCCACGGGGAGATGGAGATCCATCGGGGATATATGAAACGGCTCGGCATTTCCGAGGAAGCGGCGCTGCAGACGCCGATGGCTATGGCCAACAGGTCCTATACCGCCTATATGCTCAAGTGTGCCTATCAGGGTGCTGCGGCTGAGTCCGTGGTTTCCATCCTTTCCTGTGCGGTCAGCTATGAATACATCGGCAAAGAGATGGTGCGCCGCAATCCGGAATCGGTGAACGATCCGTTTTTCGGCGACTGGATCAAAGGCTATTCCAGCCCGGACTATGCACAGGAAAACGTCCGTCTCGAGGAACTGACCGATTATCTGACCAAGGACAGTTCGCCGGCGCAGGTCGAAAAGCTCAGGCAGATTTTCCGTAACTGCACGCTTTATGAAAAAGGATTCTGGGACATGGGATGGACGATGGCAAGATGACAGACAGTGAGAAGATGCTGGACATCCGCCATATTTCGTTTCAATACGATGAAGACGATTACGTCCTGTTTGATGATATTTCCTTTACCGTCGGCCGCGGGGAATTCGTTTCCCTGATCGGACCGTCCGGCAGCGGCAAGAGTACGATTTTCAAGCTGATCAATCATTTCCTGCCGCTTCGAAGCGGGGAGATTCTGGTAGACGGCAAAGATATTTCCAAAGAACGCGTGGAGTGCGGCTATATGCCGCAGCATGATCTCCTGTTTCCGTGGAGGACGGTTGAGCAGAATGTCATGCTGCCGATGGAGATTCAGGGCGTGCCGAAGGATAAGCGGAAGGAAGTTTCCGATGAACTGCTCGATCGTGTCGGGCTGAGCGGAACGCAGAAGAAATATCCGCGCGAGCTTTCCGGCGGCATGCGCCAGCGTGCGGCTTTTGCAAGAACGCTGGCCACCGGAGCGCAGCTTCTCCTGCTCGATGAGCCGTTCAGCGCGCTGGATTCGATTACCAGAATTTCCATGCAGGAGTGGATCCTGCAGCAGTGGGATACGCTGCATAAGACCATTCTGTTTGTCACACATGACGTGGAAGAGGCGATTTTCCTGTCGCAGAAAATACTGGTTCTGTCGGGGAAACCGATTCACAACGTGACGCAGGTTGATGTGCCGCTTCCGAAAGAGCGCAGCCGGGAGATGCTACTGGACCCGGACATCCTGCGGCTTAAGGAACACCTGGTCGATCAGCTGAGACAGGAGGCAGGAGAATAATGGAGGCGCTGACAACCGCGCAGAAAAAGCGCTGGCGTATAGGATTCGGCATTTTTCTTCTTGTCCTTTGGCAGCTGCTTGCCATGGCGATCGGCAGGAGTTTCATTCTGCCGACGCCGGTTGCCGTTGTGCAGAACATTTGGGAGAACCGATATGCGATTTTTGTCGAAAATCTGCCGGCAACGATGGAGGTTGTGCTGATCGGCGGGGGACTTTCCATACTGCTGGGTATCGGATTTGCCCTTCTGATGGACGCGAGTCCGAATGCTGCAGCGGCGATTTATCCTGTGCTGACCGTGACGCAGACGATTCCGGTCATGTGCATTGCACCGGCGCTTGTCCTGTGGCTTGGCTATTCGGTGCAGATGCGTGTACTGGTCGTCATACTGTCGAATTTCTTTACGGTGACGGTCGATTTGTTCGATGGACTGCAGTCGACGAGGGAAGACAGAACGGAACTGCTGATGACATACGGTGCAAGCCGGTGGCAGATGTTTAAGATCCTGCGTTTTCCGTCCTCCCTGCCTTACTTTTTCTCAGCCATGCGTGTCGCGGTGCCGTGGTCAGTTGTCGGTGCGGCGGTTTCGGAATGGCTGGGCGCGCCGAAGGGACTCGGAACCTACAGCCGGAACTGCATGGTCAATCTCGATGCGGCAGGGCTTCTGGCACCGCTTGTTGTGCTGACCTTTATTGCCCTCGGCATGAACGCGATACTCAGAGTTATTGAAAATCACGTGCTTACATGGCGCGGTGAAATATAAAAAATATATCTGGAGGGAAGAACAATGAAAAAAATGAAAATGAAAGCGATGGCAGCAGTGCTGACCGGATGCATGGTATTAGGACTTGCAGCCTGCGGCTCCGGGGATACCTCGTCAGCCGGTGCGGCGGCGGAGGCGACGGAGACAGCTGACAGCGATCTCAAGGAGATCGACGTCGTCCTCGACTGGTATCCGAACGTCATCCACACATTCCTGTATGATGCCGTGGATAAGGGCTATTTTGAGGAAGAAGGCCTCAAGGTCAATCTGATTCCGCCGGCCGAGAGTGTCGATGCGCTGAACTTCGTCGCATCCGGTAAGGCGCAGATCGGCATTTCCTATCCGGTCGACATCATCAACGGAGATGTCAACAGTGATATGAACGTACGCGCCATCGGTGCGGTTTCCCAGGATACGCTCAGCGTTCTGTGCGCCCTGAAGGACAGCGGTATCGATACGGAGGATATGTCAACACTGAAAGGCAAGAAGATCGGCTATTCCGGTGAGGAAAGCGCCAAGATGGAAGCCATTTCCGTGGCAAAGGCCGGCGGCCTCAGCGAGGATGACTATGAACTTGTCAATGTCGGTTTCGACCTCGTCACATCGCTGACTACCGGCAGCGTGGATATGATTGTCGGCGGTATGATCAACGATGAGGTCATCACGATGCAGAATGCCGGCTATGATCTTGAGACCTGGGACAGCAGTGCTTTCGGCGTGCCTTCCGCAGAAGGTATGGTATTTGTGGCAAACGATGATGAATACCAGAAGGACCCGGAGACCTACAATGCGTTCCTTCGTGCCTGCAAGAAGGGCTTTGACGATATCAAGAATGACGAAGACGCCGCTCTTGAGATTGTCATGAACGAGATGAATACGGAAGACAATCCGCTTGATGAAGACCAGCAGAGACAGAGCTATGAAGTCCTCATGCCGCGTATGGAAACAGAGGATGGCAATTTCCTGACCATGCAGGATGATGTATGGCAGTCCTACATTGACTGGATGTACGATCAGGGACTGATCGAGGAGAAATGTGAGCCGTCCGATGTCATGACGGCACCGCAGTTCTGATCTGCACCGCAGTGAGGCAGTTTTGAAGAAGAAAAACAAAAGCAAAGTGCCCGCCATTATCCTTGCAGCCGCGATTTTCGCGGTCTGGGAGGCGGCGGCGCGCATAGTCAATGTAGAACATATACTGCCGGGCCCGATCGCGATACTGCGCAAGACCTGGGAACTGCGCACAACGCTCCTGACGCACCAGCTGCCGTCCACGATGATCACGGTTGTGCTGGGCTGGGGGCTTGCCATTGCCGTCGGCGTGCTGCTGGCCATCCTGATGGATGTCAGCCCGCGGGCGGAGGCGGCGCTGTACCCGGCGCTGATCGTGACGCAGACCGTGCCGGTCATGTGTATCACGCCGCTGTTTGTACTCTGGTTCGGCTACACGATGGGGGCACGGCTGCTGTCCGTTGTCCTTTCCACCTTTTTCTCGATTACGCTGAATACGTTTGAGGGATTCAGGGGCGTGGACCGGCAGAAGATGGAACTGATGCAGACGTACGGCGCAAGCCGCCGTCAGATCTTCCGTACGCTCAAAATGCCGACGGCGCTGCCGCTTTTCATGACGAGCCTGAAGATGACGTTTCCGTGGGCCGTGATCGACGCTGCCGTGGCCGAATGGCTGGGCGCAACGCAGGGACTCGGCTATTTCAGCAAGCGCATGATCACCAAGATGGACGGCCCGGGCTGTTTCGCACCGATTGTTGTCCTGACAGCGGTAGCACTGCTGGGTATGGCGGTCATCAAGCTGATCGACCGGAAATTCGTATCCTATCGGAATGAAATCTGAAAAACAGAGTTTCGGATGTGTTATAATCATTTACGCACATTCGGGACTCTTTTTTTATGCCCCGGTGCAGAAATGAGGATGTCTATGGAAGAGATAAACGGCAGCTGGGTGATGCAGGGGCTTTCTCCTGATGACCCGGGCTGCATTCATACCGCCGGCGAGCTGGCGGATTATATCGATGAAGTCGGCTTTCTGCCGCTGTTTGCCGGGGAGGTGCCCGGCTTTTCCGTGGAAGAGCATACCGCCTCTGCAAGCTGGTGGACGGGCGATGAGGCGTCGGACCCCTGGGAGTGGCGCGCGGTGCTCGCACGCAGCGGACGATTTGCCTACGGGAAATTTTTCCGCAATAAGGCGGGCTTTATCTCTGCCCGCTGGCTGCCGGTCTTCGCCAACTACCGGCGGGACGGCTACGACTTCGATGCGCTCTGGGACGATGAGCTGGCGACGGTGCGGCAGAAGAAGATCATGGATCTGTTTGCCGGCGATAAAGAAGACCGGGAGATGATGACCTTCGAGGTGCGGCGCGCGGCCGGCTTTGGCAGCGGCGGAGAGAAAAATTTCGAGGGAACGCTGACGCAGCTGGAGATGATGTGCTATCTGGTGATCCGGGATTTCCGGCAGCGCAGGAACAAGGCAGGCAGGGAGTACGGCTGGCCGATTGCGGTTTTATGTACGCCGGAGCATCTTTTCGGCAGGGAACTGGTGACGTCGGCGTATGCAGAGGATCCGAAAGATTCGCTCGAGAAGATCGTGCAGCGCGTGCAGCAGTTTTATCCGGATGCCGGCCGGACGCAGATTCTGAAAACCGCAGCCCTGACGAAGGATCGCCGCAGCCTGCAGGAGAAGCTGACATTTCCGCGCAATCTCCTCAGGAAAATTGATCCGAAGAAGGACCCGTGGGACTGGACGCCGGATCAGATAAACGGGCTGTACGTGGCGGTCGGGCAGGTGCGTACGAAGCATCAGAGAGTCCTGATTGATAAATATTTCTACGGCATGACCAATGAGGAGATCGGGCTGGAGATGAACAGGGCGGCCGGTACGGTCAGCACCTACAACGGCAAAGGCCTGCGGCGCCTTCGCTCGCCGCTGGTGGCCGCCTGGTACCGGGATGGCTACCGGGCAAATCTGAAGGCATGTGCGGCCGGGCAGAACTGGACCTATCCGTGGTATGAGCCGGAGGATGCAATCCGGCCGCAGGATTACTGCCTGCGCATCGGGCTCAAGGTATCGGTCTTCGAGAACATGGCGGATGCCGGGATTCTGACGGTGCAGGATCTGGAGGGCGCGATGCAGGATGCAAAATGGTACCGCAGGGTCCGCGGCGTCGGGCCGAAGACGGCGGAGGAAATCCGCCGGAAACTGGAATATTTTTACCCGGGGGAGCAGACAGATGAATAAAAAGGCAGCAGGTGTTTTTCTGACAATCCTCGGCGGTGCAAGCTGGGGCCTTTCCGGTTCCATGGGACAGTATCTGTTTCAGTATGAAGGGATGGATTCGCGCTGGCTGGTGCCGATCCGGCTGAGCCTTTCAGGCATCATTCTACTGATCTGGTGTTTTGTGCGCTATGGGAAATTCACCTTTGACCCATGGAAGCGCCGGAGGACGGCCGCGCTTTTGCTGGCCTACAGCCTGCCGGGCATAGCGCTTTGCCAGTTCCTGTATTTCCTGACGATTCAGCTTTCCTCGGCCGGCATGGGGACGATTCTGCAGGATCTTTCCCCGGTCATGATTCTTCTGGTGTCATGCCTTGCGCAGAAGAAGATGCCGTCAGGTCTGCAGATCGCGAGCATCGTGCTCGCGCTGAGCGGCGTTTTCCTGCTGGTGACGCACGGCAATCTGCACACGCTGCAGGTTTCGCCGCAGGCCCTGACGGCCGGTGTGCTCTGCGCGGCGACGGTCACCGTGTATAACATGCTGGCGGCGCCGCTGCAGGTAAAATATCCGGTCACCTTGATGCAGGGATGGGCATTTCTGCTGGGCGGCGGCCTGATGATGCTGATTTTCCGGCCGTGGACGGTGGCGTATGTGCCATCGGCGATGGGCGTGTTCGGCATCTTTTTCGTGGTGGCTGTCGGCAATCTGATCGCCTTCAGTGCCTATATCAAGGGCATCGGGTATATCGGACCGGAAAAAGGCATTCTCTACGGCTTTTCCGAGCCGGTCACGGCGGCCGTGGTGTCGACAATGTTTCTCGGCAGTTCGTTTACGCTCTGGGATCTTTGCGGGTTCATCCTCATTTTCCTGATGATGGTGATGATTTCGCTGGATGCCCGCAATAAGAAAAAGGAACTCTATCAGAAACCGGAACATTCATAATTTTTTCACAGGGAATTCCGGATTTTATCACATCCTTTTAGTTTAATAAGGAAAACAGGAAAGGGTGATGATGATGAAAAAAATCCAAAACGGGAAAATAAGTACGGCGATCCTTTGCACTTTGCTGATTGCGGGACTTGCCGGATGCAGCTCAGCTTCGCAGTCCTCGTCCTCTGTGCAGACGGAGGAGACGGATGCTGTCAGTCAGGCTTCGGAGACGGAGAGTACGGCGGCAGATGCGAATACTGCGGATACGGTATCTGCCGTACAGATCGATACGGAGGATATGTTTACGGACCGCGACCTGCAGCAGACGCCGGATACGTCTGATGCGCAGACCATAACGGTTTCCGACGGGCAGGATGTGAACATCACGGAAGAAGGCACTTACGTCATTACCGGCACGGCTTCCGACTGCACCATCACGGTCGACGCGGAAGACGCCAAGGTGCAGCTGGTGCTGGACGGCGTCAGCATTACCAACACGGATTTTCCGGCGATCTACGTGAAAGCGGCGGATAAATGCTTCGTGACGGCGGCAGACGGCGAAAGCACGCTGAGCGTGACCGGCAGCTATGTCTCTGATGGGGATACCAACACGGATGCGGCGATTTTCTCGAAGGCCGACCTGGTCTTAAACGGTACGGGCACGGTGACGGTCAGCTCGTCTGAGGGCAATGGCATCACCTCCAAAGATACGCTCAAGGCAACCGGCGGCACGTGGAATGTTACCTGCGCCAAAACGGCTCTGGAAGCCAATGATGCCGTGGAAATCTGCGGCGGCGAATTCACGCTCGACTGCCGCAATGGCATCAAGGCGGAAAACGATGACGATGATACGCTGGGCAGTGTATATATTTCCGACGGCACTTTCAATATCACGGCCGATAACGACGGCATTCACGCGGCAACGATCGCCGAGATTGACGGCGGAAACATCAGCATCAGTGCAGCCGAGGGCGTGGAGGCCACCAGTGTGATCATCGCCGGCGGCACGATATCGATCGAGGCTTCGGATGACGGCATCAATGCGGCGCAGAAGAGCACCGCATGTGATCTGCTGATCGAGATTGACGGCGGCTCGCTGACCATCAACATGGGTGACGGCGACACGGATGCACTGGATTCCAACGGCAGTCTTGTCATCAATGACGGTACGATCGATATTACCGCGCAGTTTGCCTTCGATTACAATACGTCTGCTGAACTGAACGGCGGTACGGTGACCGTAAACGGAGAAACCGTGACAGAGATAACGGAGTCCGGTCCTGGCGGCGGCGGTCAGACGGGCAATATGCCTGGCGGCGGCAGCGGCGGTATGATGGGCCCTGGCGGCAGCGGCAGCACCCCGTCGGGCGGCGGCAGCACGGTTCATGGCAGCGGCAGCGCCCTGTAGGATGATGAAAAATTTTCGCCGTATTTTTTCAATACGGCGAAAATTTTTGCTTGACAACCTGTGAAATATAAGATATTATAGACAAGTCGACGAACGAAATGACAAAAGGAATCTTAGCTCAGCTGGGAGAGCATCTGCCTTACAAGCAGAGGGTCACAGGTTCGAGCCCTGTAGGTTCCATTGTGGCGAGATAGCTCAGTTGGCTAGAGCATGCGGTTCATACCCGCAGTGTCGAGAGTTCGAATCTCCCTCTCGCTACTTACTGAAAACCTGCAAGCACAGCTTGCAGGTTTTTTTCATTATACGCGCATTGACATTTTACATGGCGCGGACGTACAATAAGACAAATATGCAAAGGAACTGAAGAAACTATGAGAATTGGAACGGGCTATGATGTGCATCGTCTGGCTGAAAACCGCGATCTGATCATCGGCGGTGTGCGTATTCCTTATGAGAAGGGCCTGGACGGCCATTCCGATGCGGATGTGCTGCTGCATGCGATTATGGATGCGATGCTGGGCGCTGCGGCGATGGGAGATATCGGACAGCATTTTCCCGACAATGATCCGCAGTACAAGGGCATTTCCAGTCTTGTGCTGCTGAAGAAGACCGCTCAGCTTCTTGAAGATGCCGGCTATCTTGTAGGCAATATCGATGCGACGGTGATCGCACAGGCGCCGAAGATGGCACCGTATATTCAGGAGATGCGCGGCAATATTGCAAGGACGCTCGGAATCCGGCCTGAACAGGTGAATGTCAAGGCGACGACAGAGGAACATCTCGGTTTTACCGGAGCGGGACTCGGCATCGCCGCACAGGCAGTCTGTCTGCTCGATGAGGTCGGCAATTTCGGAGGTTCGGATATCATGTATGAGAATTCTGCAGCGGTCGGCTGCGGCGGATGCCGGAGCTGCCCTGCTGTCAATGAGGATAAAGAGGAAGAACATGAAGATTTATAACACGCTTACAAGGAAGAAGGAAGAATTTGTCCCGATCGAGGAAGGCAAGGTCAGCATGTATGTCTGCGGACCGACTGTCTACAACTATATTCATATCGGCAATGCCCGTCCTATGATCGTTTTTGATACGGTGCGCCGTTATTTTGAATACAAGGGATATGACGTGCGCTATGTTTCCAATTTCACCGATGTGGATGACAAGATCATCAAAGAGGCGAATGAAGAGGGCGTCAGTGCGCAGGAGATTGCGGAGAAGTATATCGCCGAGTGCCAGAAGGACATGCAGGGCATGAACGTGAAACCGGCTACCGTGCATCCGCGTGCGACGCAGGAGATTGACGGCATGATCGATATGATCAGTACGCTGATCGAGAAGGGACATGCGTACAATGCAGACGGAACCGTATATTTCCGGACACGTTCTTTCCCGGAATACGGCAAGCTTTCGAAGAAGAATATCGATGATCTGGAAGCCGGCCACCGCAGCATCAAGGTAACCGGTGAGGAGGGCAAGGAAGATCCGCTCGATTTCGTGCTCTGGAAACCGAAGAAGGAAGGCGAGCCGTTCTGGCCTTCACCGTGGGGCGACGGCCGTCCGGGCTGGCACATCGAGTGCTCCGTCATGTCGAAGAAATATCTCGGCGAGACGATCGATATCCACGCCGGCGGCGAGGACCTGATTTTTCCGCATCACGAGAACGAGATCGCACAGAGCGAGAGCTGCAGCGGCAAACCATTTGCCCACTACTGGATGCACAATGCATTTCTGAATATCAACGGCATCAAGATGTCCAAGTCTCTTGGCAACTTCCTCACGGTGCGCGGCATCAGCGAACATTATGATCTGCAGGTTCTGCGTCTGTTCATGCTGAGTGCGCATTACAGAAGCCCGCTCAATTACAATGCAGAGCTGATGCAGGCATCGGCGGCAGGCCTCGAGCGGATCAGAACGGCGTATGGACGCCTTGAGGAGATGAATCCGGCCGGCATGCCGGCTGATCTGCAGGACGGCGAGCAGGAGAAGCTGGACGGCATCCGCGCGCATATTGCCAAGTTTGAAAATGCCATGGAGGATGATTTCAATACGGCTTCCGCACTGTCGGCGATTTTCGAGCTGATCAAGGATGCCAACATCAATGTGCAGAGCACCTCTTCCGCTAAGCTCCGGGATGCTTATATCAAAGCAATTGACAGCCTCTGCAGTGTCATGGGCATCATACCTTTGAAGAAGGAAGAGATGCTTGACGACGAGATTGCAGCCCTGATTGAAGAGAGAAATGCAGCGCGCAAGGCGAAGAATTTCGCCCGTGCTGACGAGATCCGCGATACACTTGCCGCGAAAGGCATTACACTGAAGGATACAAGAGAGGGTACAAAATGGAGCCGGACTTAAACGGTTTTGCGGAAAACTACAGAACCCTGTTCGGCCTTAAGAAGAGGAATATTCGCGAGTACTCGGCGATGGGGTTTGCCTACATCGGCGATGCGGTCTATGAGCTGGCTGTGCGCACCTACGTGGTGGAGCATTACAATGCGCCGGTGCAGAAGATGCACCGGATCACGAGCAGCCTTGTCAAGGCGCAGACGCAGGCAGCCGTAGCTGATGCGATCATGGATGAGCTGACGCCGCAGGAGGCGGATGCCTACCGCCGCGGCCGCAATTCCGATACGCATACGCGTTCGCGCAATGCGGACATGATAGATTACCGGCGGGCTACCGGCCTGGAAGCGCTGGTCGGCTATCTGTACCTGAACGGGGAGTATGAACGGCTGGTCACGCTGATTCACAGCGGTCTCGATAAGCTTTCTCTGCTTGCCCCGGAGAAATAGGATTTTGAAACGGAGATATCAATGAGCGATAACAGAAGAGATTTCAGCGCAAAAGCAGACGCACCGGAAGAGCAGACACAGGTGCCGGTTACGAAGATCGAGGGCCGCAATCCTGTCCTTGAGGCACTTTGCAGCGGCCGCACGATCGACAAACTCTACGTACTCGACGGATGCCGTGACAGCGCCGTGCAGACGATTCTGCGCAAGGCACGCCGGCAGGACACCATTGTCAGTTTTGTTTCCCGGGAACGCCTCGATCAGATTTCGGAGACGCATCATCACCAGGGCGTGATCGCGATGGCGGCCGCCTACGCCTACGCCGAAGTGGAGGATATCCTGCAGAAAGCGAAGGACGCGGGAGAGGACCCGTTTATCATTTTACTGGATGGGATAGAAGACCCGCATAATCTGGGTGCGGTGATCCGGACAGCCAATATTGCCGGTGCGCACGGCGTGATTATTCCGAAGCACCGCGCCGTCGGTCTTACGGCAACGGTTGCGAAGGCATCAGCCGGTGCGCTCAATTACACGCCGGTTGCCAAAGTGACGAATATCGGCGATACCATCGATAAGCTCAAGGATGTCGGACTCTGGTTTGTCTGCGCCGACATGGCGGGAGAGTCCATGTATAAGCTGAATCTGACCGGCCCGATCGGCCTCGTCATCGGCAATGAAGGCAAGGGCGTGAGCCGCCTTGTGCGGGAGAAGTGCGACATGACGGCATCGATTCCGATGAAGGGTGAGATTGAATCGCTCAATGCTTCGGTAGCGGCCGGCATTCTTGCCTATGAAATTGTGCGGCAGCGTATTTTTAATGCTTGACAAAATGAATGTAGCTATGCTATATTAGTAGCCGTACTGATAAACGCT
>OMWM01000088.1 GCA_900314775.1 uncultured Eubacteriales bacterium
TCACGATGGACACCCTTGCCTTCGGCTATATCCTTCCCACTACCGGGCGGATTCCGGACTTTCACCGGTTAGAAACGTGCGCCCGCCGGGCGCACCACGCAAAAAACCGGAGATTCCTTCACGGAACCTCCGGTCATTCTCCTGAATGCTGTCTGCGCCGGCCGTTAACGGAACCGTCCGCAGCAGACAATCGATCTGTAGTTGTAATTTGAAATCATGATGCCGTTCTGGTAGTTGCTGGCATGAACGACGCGTCCGTCACCGAGATAGATGGCGACATGGCCGATGCTTCCATTAGATCCGTAGAAAATCAGATCGCCGGCCTGCAGCTCGGATTCGGAAATCTTCGTCGCAGCTTCTGCCTGTGCGGTAGCTGTACGCGGTGTACTGATGCCGAAATGCAGATATACCTGCTGAACAAAGCCCGAGCAGTCGACACCGTTCGTCAGGCTGTTGCCGCCGTATACATACGGATAGCCGACATACTGCACGGCAAAGTCCGCGATCTGCTGACCGAGGGAAGAAGTATCTGCCGATGACGGCGAAGATGATGAAGTATCGGATGACTGCTGTGCCGGTGCCGAGGCAGAAAGATAATCATCCTTCACATATCCCGTCTGTCCGTTATAGCTGACTGTACTCCATCCATTCTCATCTGCCGTTCTCGTCACACTGTCTCCTGTGCTCAGGACACCCAGAATGCTGCTGTCTGTAGATGCCGCAGCGCGTACTCTTACGGAAGTAACGGCGTATACGGTCTCATTCATCGTCTGCGCAGATGCTGTATCGGCTGAAGCCGAAGCCGTGCTCTCTTCTGTCTGCGCTGCATCCGCCTGTGCGGTGCTGCTCTCTTCTGTCTGCGAAGCGGTCTGCTCTTCTGTCTGGGCAGCTGTCTCAGCGGTATCCGCCTCTGCCGGCTGATCCTGCGTCACGGCATCTGCCTCCGCATAGCGCGCTGAAAGCTCTACCTCATCGGCCTGTACAAAGCCGGTCTCACTGTCAATGCTAACCTCAACCCACGATGCACCGCTTACCGTGCAGAGAGCACCTGCTTCCTGCTGGCTCCCTACCGTCGCGATCACCGCGGAATCTGTAGACGGCTCCGCATAGATGCTGATGTCGCCGTCCGATGTATTCTGTGCGACCATACCGGAAAAACCGGTCTCACGTGCATATTCCTCCGCATCAAGGCCGATAGCCAGACTGTCTGTACGGACATAGCCCTCACAGCCGCCGGATGCAATATGCGTCCACGCGCCCTCGCTGCCGAGGACATCGCATCCTGCATTCTTCGCCAGATGGCCGACAACCTCCGCCTGCGTATCCGCAGAAGCGTAAATATCCGTCTGGTCATCCGAAACGGCAATTGCCTTATGTGCGTAAAGAGATCTCTGATCCTGTTCCACCGACGTGATGATGCCGGCTTCCAGATCGAGCCCTCTGTCATAGGTCGCATCCGTGCTTACCAGTGTAGCTGACGCGCCGCTGCCGCCCGCAGTTCCTGCTGCCGCAGAAGGCACCACGGCCATGCCGAGAGCAATCGCCGCCGCCATACCGCACACGGCACCCTTATGGATTTTAGTTCCCATGGCAGAACTCCTCCTCAACTTAAAAATTCAGACTGCAGATAATTGCTTAATTATTACAGTATTATTACATAAAATTATAACAGTATGCATCATTTATGTCAATATTTTAAAAATATCGTAATAATTATCATGATCTGCGCCTGTCTCTCAGCTGCGGCGGATTCTGCCCTCCTCAATTCGGATTCTGCCTTCCTTGAGCAGATGGCCGACCGCACGCTTGAAAGCCGCTTTGCTCATGCCCAGCTCTCTGTCGATCACCGCCGGTGCTGCCTTTTCCGTAAAAGGAAGCACGCCATCGTAGCTGTCCAGCAGATCCATGATCTTCTGCGCATCAATGCCCATCTGTTCCTTCACCGGTTCATTAAAAGAAAGCTCGAGCTTGCCGTCGTCACGCACCCGGACCACCAGCGTGCGGACACGGTCGCCCACATGGCGGCGTCCGCGGCATTTGCCGGCCGGCACCATGCCGTGATACTTCATATCCACGGCGATAAAGGCCCCGACACGTTCATTGATCTGATAGATCACACCTTCCACATGATCGCCCCGGCTGTACGGGCTGTCTGTGCGCAGGTAGTCGTAAAGGCGCATCGTCGCGCAGAGCCGGTTGCTCTTATCGATATAGAGCGCCACCGGATAGCTTCTGCCTTCTTCCACCTCGCAGGACTGCTCGTGAAACGGCAGCAGAAGATCCTTCTCCAGTCCCCAGTCCATAAAAGCGCCGATCTTCGTCACCTGGCGCACCGGCAGAAGGGCGATCTCGCCGAGATGCAGCGCCGGGTCCGCCGTCGTGGCAATCAGGCGGTCGCTCGAGTCGCGGTAGACGAACACATTGATCGTGTCGCCGACCCGGCATCCCTCCTGTACAAATTTTGCCGGCAGAAGGACGTCGTCTTCCTCGCCCTCCGAGCCGAGATATACACCGAAATTCTTGATCTTCCTGACAGTGAGATCCTGTCTCTCCCCTAATCTGATCATGCCTTCTCCTGTTTCTCCCCGTAAAATGCGATCACCGCATAGGTATCTTTATCTTCTGCGCAAAGCTTTACAATGATGCCGCCGTCCTGTCTGATCACATAAGGACAGATCATGTCGCCGAGCACCGCCGCATTGCGGTACTCCACGCGCATGCTGCGCACTGTAAAACCTTCCGGCAGATAATTCTGTGCAAAACGGATATACCATGAATTATTGACATGCCCGTTCGTATCGATGCAGCCGCGGAAGACCTCAAAAGGCGTCTGCGGCTCTCCCTCCTCGCGGCAGGCTATGCGGCGCGGCAGATGCTCCATGCCAAGAGACGGCTCCATCACATAATGATCTGTGATGTCCGGCGTCATCCGCAGCGGATGCCCGCTCTCAAAATCCAGCATGATCCAGCGGGCAAATGCACGCGCGAGCACTTCTCCGCCAGCATCCCGGATCGCGTATTCACGTTCCGCATAGAGGCTCGTAAATCCCGTCGCCGCCGTACCGATCTCGATCTCCTCGTTGTATCTCGGATAGCGCATTACCTCGATCTGCCATGTGGCAAGAATCCACGCCCGGGACTGCTTCATCAGTTCGAACAGGCCGTAGCGGCACTGCTCCGAGTGGAACGCGCCGATGTCCTGAAAATACTGTGCGATGCCTGCGATATCGACGGCCCAGTCGGCCGAGGATTCGCTGTATGACACTTTGTGTTTTTCCGTATACATGGTATCATCCTTTCCGATGTTTTCCTATGATAATCGAGTAGGGGAGATTTAACTCCCCTCTCACACCACCGTACGTGCCGTTCGGCATACGGCGGTTCAAAGTAACTTCAATGCGTGACGCTCAGTATAATAATCAAGGCAGCTGACGAGGCCTGCTTTTTCCAGGATGGGTTTTGAAATGGCTCTGCTGACGCACGTTTTCGTGGCTATCCAGTAATAACGGTCGCCACAGTACGATGTTAATCTCGCCAAATCTTTTCCTATGCCGAGTTTCTGCAAACCCCATTGCCTCTTCTTCGGGACTTTCCACTGCTTCCAGATGATGATTCGCAGTCGTGTCCGTAAATGAGCG
>OMWM01000032.1 GCA_900314775.1 uncultured Eubacteriales bacterium
TACCAGTCTCTGCATGTAAACTGTTGAAAGCGCCGTGTACCGAACGGTACGCACGGTGCTGTGAGAGGACGGGGCTAATCACCCCCTCCTACTCGATTTGTAAATAAATATTCAGTTATAGATTTATTCTATAGCAAATGATTTAAAAACAGTAATTGATAATCACTGCAGATATCGTTTAATATAAAATCATATATACGATAAAATACAGTCAGGAAGTGCAGAAATGTCTATAGTAATACAGAATGAACTGCCGGCCCGGGCTAAGCTTGAGTCGGAAAATATATTTGTCATTGATACGAGCCGTGCCACCACGCAGCAGATCAGACCGCTGCAGATTGCGATTCTGAACCTGATGCCTCTTAAAGAAGACACTGAGCTCGATATTCTCCGGGTTATGTCCAATTTCCCGATCCAGACGATGATCACGCTGCTGACGACCAAGAGCAGGACGTCGACGCACACGAGTCTTTCCCATCTCAACCAGTTTTACCAGACCTTCGATGACGTGGAGGATCGTTATTTCGATGGCCTGCTGATTACCGGCGCGCCGGTGGAGAAGATGGAATTTGAAGAGGTCGATTACTGGGAAGAGCTGACCCGGATCATGCAGTGGTCGCGCACGCACGTCTACACGACGATGCACATCTGCTGGGGTGCGCAGGCAGGGCTTTATTATCATCATCATATCAATAAGATTCTCCTGCCGGAGAAAATCAGCGGCGTCTACCGCCACAAGGTGCTGCATCGCAAGAAGATGATGATGCGCGGCATGGATGACTATTTCATGGCGCCGGAATCACGCTACACCGGCATCGATGAGGCGGCGGTGGCGAAGAATCCGGAGCTTTATGTCGTTGCGGCCGGAGAGGAAACAGGCAGTTTTGTCATTCTTGCCTATTCCTCCCGTCAGATTTTTGTCCTCGGCCATACCGAATATGACCGCTACGAGCTGGACAAGGAATATAAGAGAGATGTCGCCAAGGGGCTGAACCCGGCGATACCGGTAAACTATTACCCGGACGATGATCCGAGCCGTGAGCCGGTGCTCAGCTGGCGCTCCAGCTCCAATTCGCTGTACACCAACTGGCTGAACGTCATGTATCAGGGTACGCCGTATGATCTGACGCAGATGACGGATGTGGAAGAGGACAGCTATCTGAAGACCATGCTTGATAATACGCAGTAATCAGGTAGGCACAGATGAACGCCAAAAGAGGCTATGTACCGGAGGATGACCGGAATTTTTCGGAGCAGGCGATGCCTGTTCTGCGCAAGGCAGCCGGGAACCTGTGCTATCTTCTGGATGAAGGGTACAGCGTGAAAACGGCTTCTGTTTTTGTGGGCAATCACTACCTTCTGTCCGAACGGCAGCGGCTGGCGCTGGTGCGCAGCACGGCAGCCCGGGAGCAGGTCCGCCTGCGCCGGGAGAAATGCTGCCGGCCGCAGGAAATAAACGGCAAGACCGTGCTGGTCGACGGGTTTAACACTGTCATCACGCTGGAGGTCATGCTCTGCGGGTCGCCTGTCTTTGACTGCATGGACGGTGCCGTGCGGGATCTGGCGGCGCTGCGGGGAACCTACCGCATCATAGAGGAGACAAAGAGGGCAGCCGCCCTGCTTTTTTCCTGTCTCGCAGAATGCGGCGCAGCCGGCGCGGCCATTTATCTTGACAGACCGGTTTCCAATTCCGGCCGTCTCAGACAGCTGCTTGCGGAAGTGGGAGAAAACTATCCGCTTCAGCTTGCTTTTCATGTACAAAATGACGTGGACCGGGCTCTTTATGAGCAGGCATATGTCATCTCCTCGGATTCGGTGATCCTGGACCGGTGCCGGAGCTGGTTTAACGCCGGCCGGCTTTGCCTGGAAAGGACCGGTGCAAGGGCGCTCAGAATCTGGGAGAAGGAAGGCGGCGGCCGCCTGTCAGATGGGAGTTGAACGATGGACCTGCTTGTGACCGTTGACAGAAATTATCTTCACCCGCTTGCGGTGATGCTCAAGAGTTTTGCCTGCAGCAATGAAGGCAGCCATACGGTTTATATTCTGAACCGGAAGCTGACGCAGGAAGATGTGGATGCTCTGTCGTCTGTGCTCTGCGAACCGCGGCTGAAGCTCATTTATTACCCGATCAGGGAGCCCGCTGTCAGCGAGGCACCGACATCGGGACGGTATCCGATAGAAATTTATGATCGTATTTTTGCGGCGCACTATCTGCCGGAAACTCTTGACCGGGTCCTTTATCTCGACCCTGACCTGGTGGTGCTGCATTCTCTGGATGATCTCTGGAATCTGGATATGGGAGAATACTGGTTTGCGGCAGCCAGTCATGTGAAGAAGATCGGAGAGGTTTTCAACGCTGTCCGCCTGGAGGCGGAGACGATCGGGCCGTATATCAATTCCGGCGTGATGCTTATGAATCTGGACCTGCTGCGCCGCTATCAGAAAACAGGGCCGGTACTCGTGTACGTCAAAGAACACGAGCACAGCCTCATGCTGCCGGATCAGGATATCATCAGTGCCCTATATGGAGAGCACATTCTGAGCATTGATCCGTATATTTACAACATGACCGACCGGATGCTGAACGCACAGCAGATGCTGCCGGACAGCCCTGTTACGGCAGAGTGGGTGGAGCAGAACAGCCGGATCGTGCATTACCTGGGCCGCAGCAAGCCCTGGAAGAAAAATTATCAGGGGCGGCTTGGCTATCTGTACCGGCGCTACGAAGCAATGCTGGAACAGGGCAGTGCGCAGTAATCTGAACAGACTTCCTGGGAAAAACAGGAAGTCATTTTAATCTGAAAGGAAAACATTATGGGACTGAACAGTACGCCGAATGCCGAACGGATTCATATCGGCATTTTCGGAAAGAGAAATGCCGGCAAATCGAGTATCATCAATGCCATCACGGGGCAGAATCTGGCTATTGTATCGGATGTCAGCGGTACAACCACGGATCCGGTTTCCAAGGCCATGGAGCTGCTGCCGCTGGGACCGGTGCTGATCATTGATACGCCGGGCCTTGATGATGAAGGAGAACTGGGCAGGCTGCGCGTTCAGAAGAGCTATCAGGTTCTGAACAAGACGGATATTGCAGTGCTTGTCGTGGACGGCCCGAGCGGCATTTCGGGTGAGGACCGTGCCATCATGGCGCGTATCCGGGCAAAACAGATTCCGCTCGTGACTGTCATGAACAAAGCTGATCAGATGCAGCAGATACCGGAACCGGCGGAGCCGAACCAGATCTGGGTCAGCGCATTGACCGGCTATCATGTTTTTGAACTCAAAGAACTGATTGCAAAACAGTATAAAGTTAAGGATGAGAAGCTCAGAATCGTAGGAGATATTCTGCAGCCATCGGATATCGCCGTGCTTGTCGTGCCGATTGACAAGGCGGCGCCGAAGGGGCGGCTGATCCTGCCGCAGCAGCAGACGATCCGGGATATTCTGGAGGCCGATGCGATTGCCGTCGTGTGCAAGGAATATGAGCTGCGCGACACACTCGCGAGCCTTTCAAGGAAGCCGAAGATAGTTATCACCGACAGTCAGGTATTTGCCAAGGTTTCCGCCGATACGCCGAAAGATATTCTGCTGACTTCGTTTTCGATCCTGATGGCCCGCTACAAGGGCGATCTGGAAACGCTGGTCTCGGGCGTTACGGCACTGGATCACCTGCAGGACGGCGACCGCGTGCTGATCAGCGAGGGCTGTACGCATCACCGCCAGTGCGATGATATCGGAACCGTAAAAATACCGCGGTGGATCCGTGATTATACAGGATGCGACCCGGTATTTGAGACCACGAGCGGCGTGGAATTTCCGGATGATCTGAATCGGTACGCGATGATTGTGCACTGCGGCGGCTGTACGCTGAGCGAACGGGAGATGAAATACCGGATCGCCTGTGCGAAGGATGCCGGCGTGCCGATTACCAATTACGGCGTGCTGATCGCCTTTATCCAGGGAATTCTGAAACGGAGCGTGCAGGCTTTCCCGTCCGTTGCCATGTGCCTTGAGGAGGATGACTGATGCGTCTTGAAAAGGATATGCTGGGAGAGGTATCTCTGCCGGATGATTGTCTTTACGGAATCGAGACCGCGCGGGCTGCGGAGAATTTCAAAGTCAGCGGCCGCAGGGTGCACTGGGAGATGATCGAGGCGGTAATTGCCGTCAAACAGGCAGCGGCGATGGCCAACCGCGATGCGGGACTGCTGAGTCAGGAAAAGGCAGATGCGATTCTGGCCGCCTGCGGCGATATCCTCGCGCACCGCGCCGATGATGCATTTATCACGGATGCCCTGCAGGGCGGGGCGGGCACATCGGTCAACATGAACGCCGATGAGGTGATCGCCAATCTCGGCCTTCTGCACATGGGACATCGCTGCGGCGAATATCAGTATCTGCACCCGCTCGACGATGTGAACAGGAGCCAGTCGACCAATGATGTATATCCGACGGCCCTGCGGATTGCGGCAATCCGGCTGGTGCGCCGGCTCAGCGATGCCTGCAGCCGTCTGCAGGAGAGCCTGCAGAAAAAGGAAAATGAATTCGAGCGCATTAAAAAGCTCGGCCGCACCGAACTGATGGATGCCGTGCCGATCACGCTCGGCGAGGAGTTCGGCGCCTATGCGCAGGCAATAGCCCGCGATCGCTGGAGAATCTATAAAGTGGAGGAAAGACTTCGTCAGACCAATCTGGGCGGCACTGCAGTGGGGACGGGAAGCAATGCAAGCCGGAAATATATGTATAAAGTGACAGAATATCTGCGCGACCTGACCGGTCTGGGACTCGCCAGAGCGGAATATCCGATGGATCTCACGCAGAATAATGATGTTTTTGTCGAAGTATCCGGGCTGCTGAAGGCGCTGGCTGTGAACCTGTATAAAATCTCGACAGATCTGCGCCTGATGAATTCCGGCCCGTACGGCGGTCTCGGAGAGATTCATCTGCGGCCTCTGCAGGAGGGCAGCACGATTATGCCCGGCAAGGTCAATCCGGTGATTCCGGAGATGGTCTCACAGGCCGCCATGCAGGTTATGGCCAGCGACAGTGCTATTGCGATGTGCGCGGCAGGCGGTAATTTCGAACTCAATGCCTTCATGCCGATGATTGCGGACAACCTGATCGGCAGCCTGAAACTGCTGATCGGCGCGGCGGATGCGCTGCGCACGAAATGTATTGATGTGCTGGAGGCAGACGAGGAGGGCTGCAGGCGCCATCTTGACAATGCGCTTGTCATTGCGACGGCATTTGCGCCGTATATCGGATATGACAAGGCATCCGAATTGGCCCGCGAGTGCGGCAGCGACCGCGAGGCATTCTGCCGTATGGTAAGAGAGCAGGGACTTCTTGGTGAAGAGAAAATACAGGCGATTCTGCGAAAACTGTAAGATCGCGCAGCATAGACGAAGGGCGTGCGGAAAATTTTTCCGCACGCCCTTTCGCAATTTTTTATCTTCTGCCGCTTTGCAGCCCGCAGTTTTCAGCTTTGCTGCATTGCCGCTTGTTTTTCAGTACTGCTGCATTGCCGCCTGTTTTTCAGTTCTGCCGCTTTGCAGCCCGCGGCGAATCGCCTCTTGATTTTACGGTCTGATAGCCGATAGACCGCAGCCGGACGGTCATGCAGTTATAGCACTGCGCGGAACTTTCGCCGGTGCAGATTTTATTGTTGTAGAGCAGGTATTTACCGCGCACCGGTGTCGGCGACAGATTCGGCATCACGACATTGGCCCCTGCCAGAATTCCCTTTTCACGGCCGAGCGGATCGATCGTCCCGAGTGCCGTAGTCGCCGGAATCAGGCCCTGCGGGAACATCAGACGCAGAATGCCCAGCATGTAGAGCGTCAGTTCCAGGCTGCCCTGCCGGCAGTCACGGAAAGGCGTATCCTTATGCGGAATAAACGGGCCGATCCCGATCATGTCCGGGTCCAGCTCTTTCAGGAAAAACAGATCATCGAGCAGATCGTCCGCAGTCTGATAAGGCGTCTCGAGCATCATCCCGGCACCGATCTGGAACCCGATATCCTTGAGGTCATACAGGCAGCGGATACGGTTATCCAGCGTCTGACTGGCCGGATGAAGCTTTTTATAGAGGGCCTGCGATGCGGTTTCATGCCGCAGAAGATAGCGGTCGGCGCCGGCATCAAAATACCGCTGATAGCTCTTACGCGGCTTTTCCCCGATGGAGAGCGTGATGGCGCTGTCAGGAAAATGTTCCCGCAGCTCTGCGACGATGCGGCATATGCGGTCATCCGTGAAATACGGATCCTCGCCGCCCTGCAGGACAAAGGTGCGGAACCCGTAGGCGTGCCCCTTATCCGCACAGTCCAGAATCTCCTCCTCGCTGAGCCGGTATCGCTGCGCATTCGCGTTGGAACGCCGGATGCCGCAGTACAGACAGTCGTTTTTACAGTAATTGGTAAACTCAATCAGACCGCGCAGATAAATATCGTGACCGAAATTTTCCTGCTGGCGGATGCGCGCCTTTTCGAAAAGGTACGACGCCGTCTCCTCGCTGCGGCCGTCCAGAAGAAGACGAAACTCTTCCCGGCTGAGCATTTTCTCTTTGTATAATTTATCGATTAATTCTTTCATGCTTCTCTTAAAAATTTTTCCAGATCGAATCGGTCTGATGCAAACACCGGCATATCCTTCCGGAAAATACGGCCCGAATAGCCTTCATGCGGCAGCGGGATCAGGCGCGTATCCGGATTTCGCAGAACATTGCGGTAGAGCGGGTCGCAGACCGCAATCTTCGCATGGTTCATTCTGGCGATCAGGCCATCCTCGTCGATGCCTTCCTCGATATCCGGCCAGAGCGCACCGGCGTGCATGCCGTTTTCTCCGGCAAAAGCAGTATGATTGATGCCGTCTGCCATCGACTGCGCGTAAACCTGTTCTCCGATAACGAGAATGTCCTCCTGCTGCACCGTATCTCTGCCGAAGGCATTGCGGTTTCTGCCGTCTTTTTCCGAAGCCCGGACGGCCTGCATAACCTGTTCAGCCATATATGGGCCGACCGGCAGACCGATGACGTACGGCGTTCCGGCTTTGGCGCGCATCATCTTCGCCGGCAGCAGTCCGGCCGAGGATACGCAGACGTTGACGCTGGCACGATAGGCATGGGCCAGATTGTCAAAGGAATCCTCCATGGCAAAACAGCCGTTGACCGTCAGGCCGGCGTCGGTAAATGTCTTCCGGAGTGCGGCCACGTTGTCCCGGTTGGAAAAATCGATCGGCGTGACGCCGAGCAGGTTGACGCTGCCGGGCACCTTTTCCTCGGAAGGGTCGGCAAAGCGCCGGATCCATTCGCGCAGCGCCAGGCCGACACCTCTGGTATACAGATCAAGTCCGTTTGTCGGAACCGGAATAACCGGTACGCCGGTACGCTGCTCGATCAGGTGGGCCACACCTTTATAGTCGAAGGCGATGATATGCGGAATGGAAGAGCCGCAGAGCATGATAAAGCGCGGATGCAGGTCGCGTGATGCCTGGGTGACATCGTCGATCAGGACATTGTCATCACCGAGGACGGCCGTGAGCTCATCGAGTCCGCTGCAGAACATCAGCGACTGCGAGTCATACCAGCGCGGTTCATCGTGTGTGGTATAAGTGGAATTGCATCCATCCGGATCATGCAGGATGCTCATGCCGCCCAGTTCAAACATGGCGGAGCAGGCACCGGTTACATCGGCTGCATAGGTAGATGTAAATACGTGAACATGCCAGTCTTTCATGAGCAGCTGCACCCCCATCCCTTATGCTGTACAAGCGTCGGCAGATCCTGCGGCGTATCCGCTGCCTGTGCGATCAGATCCAGCAGATGTGAAAGACCGCGGTAGCCGTACATGCCTGCATTTTCAACGAGATTGACGAAATAAGGCGTATCATTGAAATAGGCACTTTTCTGGCCGACGGCGACGATTTTACCGTCATGATGGCGGTCAGCCTGCCGCATATTCCAGCCGAGCGATGAATATACTTTGAGGTCCGGCCTGATCGCCTGAAGCTTCCGGAATACATCCTCGGACTCCGTGATCACGTCGATGAGCACCGATTCAACATTAAAACCATGTTCCAGCAGATAAATCGCAAATCCCAGAGGCTGTTCGATTGCGGTATAGTCAATGGAAAGCGGCGTGCCGTTCAGCTTCTGCCGCAGTGCCTGCGCCTTTTCCTCCGCCTCGGCACGCAGCGCGCGGGTCTCTTCCTGCGGCGGGGCGGCAATGCCGAGCGCCTCGCTCGCGGCCTTCATGTCGGCGTCGATTTCGTCATAGACGAAAGAAGAGCGCATGATCATCCATTTCTGTCCGAGCCGCAGCTTAAGATCGCGTCCTGCCAGTTCTGCCTTCCTGTTGAAGGTGAAGTTGATGCAGGATTTCTCCATCTCATGGAATTCATCGTAATTCTGCATGGTCGTCAGATCGCTGATCGAAATCCCGCTGCGCACAAGATGCTGATAAAGATCGCAGTATTTCGTCATCGGGAAACAATTGCCGACAAAGGATACATGATCCGGCAGGTGATCGGCAGGCTGCAGAACACGCAGGATCTGCTTGCGCAGATTCGGCATCGGTTCTTTCTTGCGGCGCATGATCGGATCCATATAGCAGTCAATAAAATCGATATCCGGATATTCTCTGCGGAGAATTTTGTAGACTCTCTGATAATTGACCGCCATGAAATGATGGATGCAGGAAGTGAAGATCATGACCATCCGCGGCCTCTGCGGCAGGGCATCGATGATCTTCTCCGTTCCATGCAGAACTTCTTCTTCCATGTCACCGTCCAGTATGTTGTCTTCGCCGACCGCGATGGTGGAGAGCTTTTTCATCGCATCAAAACCCATCTCCGCCGTGGTCAGGACGACGCCGCGCAGACACGAGGTCGGACAGACGTAAATCTGATGGCCTTCCGGTACGAGCGTTCCGTAGTGCACGATATTCCAGACGCCGCGGCAGGGACTGGAATAATCCAGACCGATGTCGGCGTTGTATTCGTATTTCATATCCTTAATCAGCTGATATTCATTCATGATTGACTCCGTTCTCCAGCATGAAATCAGCCAGCGCCCGGACGGCGCGTGCATAATCGCAGTCAGGGAAAAGATCCATGACAGGCTTTTTCTGTGCCTCTGCCTGTTCGATGTGGTTATCGCGCGGCAGATCCGCCGCTATCTGCGAGTGAATATCTTCGCAGAGCGTTTCGACCTTCTCACGCTCATCCGGCACATTGCGCCGGTTGAGAATCACGCCGCCGATGCTTGCGTAGCCGCGTGAGCGGAAGTTGTCAACGGCAGCCGCGATATTGGCTGCTGCATAGATCGCCATATTCTCACCGCTGGTGACGATGTAGACCTGGTCGGCGTAGCCGTCGCGGATCGGAAGTGCAAAACCGCCGCACACGACGTCGCCGAGCACATCGTATATCACAACGTCCGGCTTGATGATCTCAAAAGCCTCCCGTTCTTCGAGCGCTTCGAAAGCCGCGCCGATACCGCGTCCGGCGCAGCCAAGTCCCGGCATCGGGCCGCCGGATTCCGCACAGACGATGCCCTTATAACCTGTTGTAATCAGATCATCCAGCTCGGCGAGGTCGCGTTTCGCCCGCAGCACGTCGAGAATGCAGGTGATCCGCTCACCGCCGTGCAGATAGAGTGTGGAATCGGCTTTCGGGTCGCAGCCGATCTGCATGACTTTCATTCCTTTTTCTGCAAAAGCGCAGGAGAGGGCAGAAGCGACGGTTGATTTGCCGATGCCGCCCTTTCCGTAAATTGCAAAACGATACATAATTTCTCCTGTCTGGTAAAAAAAGTCCCCGTCAGAATCTGACGGGGACATACTTCGAGCCTGAAATGTTCTGGTGTCTCTTTTTGCTCAGATCATTCTTCGCAATCAGATTCCTGTATGAATTATAGCATGTTATGCGGCATAAGACAATTGAAGCAGTCCGTCTGCCGCAGCCGGATTACGATGTCCGGTGGTTGTCGAAATCCAGACTGTTCAGCACCTTGATATCGCTGACCGGTCCGTCATCTTCTTTATATTCCATGCCCAGGCGGCTGTACATCGTCTTTTTGACTGCTTTGAAAATATTCTCATAGCCGGTGCAGCGGCATAAATGACCGGACAGCATCTTGCGCAGTTCCTCATCCGAATAGAGTTTTCCTGAATTCAGAATCTCGGTGGCCGTCATGATAAAGCCCGGCGTACAGAATCCGCACTGCGCCGCTGTATTGTCGATAAATGCCTGCTGGATATCCGAAAGCTCACCGTTGGGACCGGAAAGTCCCTCGAGCGTTGTGATCTCCTTGCCATCGGCCCAGATAGCCAGATAGATGCAGGAGTTAAAGGCTTCTCCGTTGATCAGGACGGTGCAGGCGCCGCATTCGCCGACCTCGCAGCCGATTTTGACGGACGTGAGCCGGTAGTCATTGCGCAGCATGTCGGAAAGAGAGGCCCGTACGTCGACCATTTCCGAACGTTTTCTGCCGTTTATGGTGCACGTTACCAGTTTATACTGTTTTTCAGCCATTGATAACACCTCCGCTTCTCCTCACTGCTTCACGCAGTGCATCTTCCGCCAGCGTCCGGCACAGATGGAGACGGAAATCCTTTGAAGCACGCCAGCTGTCACGCGGCCGGACATCTTCCAGTGTCTGATCGGCAAAAAGACGGATGTTCTCCTCCGAGACTTCTTTGCCCCTGACAGCCTGTTCCGCCGTATGGGCCCGGATCGGTACCGGTGCGGCGACACCGAAACCGACACGCACATCTTCAAATGTTTTCCTGTCTTCGGACAGCTTTACATTGACGCTGCAGCCGGTGGTGGTGATTTCCATCGCATTGCGCATGCCGTATTTCATATAGCAGCCGGTATAGCCGCTGCAGGATTTCAGCGGAATCAGGATAGCTGTCTGCAGCTCATCGTGCGCCATTGCAACCTGATGCGGCTTGATATACCACTCGCTGATCGGAATGCGGCGTGTGCCCTGCGGCCCTTCCGTCTCCATGACAGCATCGTATGCCATCAGCGTGGAAGCGGAATCCGCGGAAGTCACGCCGTTGCAGGTATTGCCGCCGATCGTGCCGATGGCACGGATCTGCGGACTGCCGACCATGGAACAGGCCTCGGCGAGCACTTTGATATGTTCATTGATAATCGGATCGCGGCAGATCGCAGAAAAGGAAGTCAGAGATCCGATGCGGATATTGTCTTCGTCATCGATGGAAACACCGCGCAGTTCATCCATGCCGTAGATGCTGATCATCTCCCGGCCTGCCAGTTTGCCGCTGCGCGTATCAATCAGAACGTCAGAGCCGCCCGCAAGAATAACGGCATCCGGATGTTCATCCAGAAGGCGGATGGCTTCCTGCACGCTGTTGGCTTCATAAAGAGCCTTGAAATCATACATAGTCTGACCTCCTCCTTATCTGATCAGATGTTCTTCCGAAAATCTTCTGTAAAGAAGATGCGGATCCATCGGCAGTTCGTTAAATGCCACGCCGGTAGCCTGCAGTACGGCATTGCGGATGGCCGGTGCCACCGGATTGACCGGCGGTTCGCCCAGCGATTTGGTGCCGAACGGGCTTGTCGGCTCCGGATTGACAACAAATTCCGCTTCGAGATGCGGATGATCCATGAAGGTGGAAAGCTTGTAGTCGAGCAGGTTGCCGTTCAGCAGTTTTCCGGTCTTCGGGTCATACTTCATTTTCTCGGACAGCGCATAGCCGATGCCCATGCTCATACCGCCTTCAACCTGCGCCTTGGCAAGCTCCGGATTGATCAGTTTGCCTGCATCGTGCACATTGACGATGTTCAGCAATTTGATTTTACAGAGTGCGATATTGACCTCAACCTCCGCAAAGCAGCAGCCGAAGCTGTAGGCATTGGTTTTGGCCTGCGTCGTCTTTTCCATGGAAAGATGTTCGCTGCGCTCTCTGTCATACAGTGCAGCCGTTGCCAGTTCGCCCATCGTCATCAGAACACGTCCGTCGGTGGTGCGGACAATATTGCCGTCCCGGATATCCATGACAGCAGGCTGCATTCTTGTATACTCATATGCCTTCTCCAGTATTTTCTGCTTGAAGGCAGCGCCGGTATTGGCAATCGCCATGCCGGAAATATAGGTGCCGCGCGATGCATAAACGCCGGTGCCGAACGGAGAGACATCGGTGTCCTGCTGCGTCAGAACATGCACCATGTCAAGCGGCAGGCCGATGACGTCGGCGGTCATCTGCGCAGCGGCGGTGTCCTCGCCCTGACCGATTTCCGTCTCACCCATCTGCACGTTGACAGAGCCGTCCTGGTTCAGAACCATGCGGCAGGAGGAAGTCTCCAGGGCAATCGGCCATACGGCGGTGTTGTACCAGAAAACGGCTGTGCCGATGCCGCGGCGGATATTGCCGGTCTGCGGCTTCTGGTAAGCGGCCCATTTCTCTTTCCATCCGATATATTCCATACCTTTATCCAGAACCTGTCTGAAGGTATCGGAATAGAGCTCATTTTTGGAAAAGGCATCTTTATAGCCGACCGGCATCAGGTGGTCTTTCCTGTACTGCACCGGGTCGAGGTTAAGCCGGCGGCAGATGTCTTCGATATTGCAGTCGTTGGCAAAGGTCGCCTGCGGCATTCCGTATGCGCGCATCGCACCGGCAACCTGAATATTGGTAAAGACAGTCCACGAATCACATTCCACATTATCGCACGGGTAGAGCTGCGGGAAAGCGTTCATGCCTTTTGCGGCAATACCGTGGCCGTGCGATGCGTAGGCACCCTGGTTGGACCAGCACTCCAGTTTTCTTGCGACGATGTCGCCGTTCGGTCTGACCCATGAAATAATATGGCTGCGGATTGCGTGCCGTACGCGGCAGTTCGCAAAGGTTTCTTCCCGCGTGCAGGTAAGCCGGACAGGATGTCCGCCGACCTGTGTGGTGAGAAACGCGCAGAGCGGCTCATAGAGCGCATCCTGCTTGTCGCCGAAACCGCCGCCGATGTACGGCTTTACGATGCGGACACGGCCCCACGGGATGCCAAGCGCCTGCCCGACGATACGGCGCACGATGTGCGGAATCTGTGTCGAGGTATACACAACGATATAGCCGTCTTCCTCGTAGGCAAAACAGGTCGCGTTCTCAATATGGCAGTGCTGCACCGTCGGCGTATCATACCAGCCTTCGACCTTGATCAGCCCCGGCTCTTTGATGGCTTCGGCCAGATTGCCTCGGCGCACATCCGTGTGCGCAAGAATGTTGTGCGGATATTTCTCATGGAGCTGCGGCGCCCCGTCCTTCATCGCTTCCTGCGCATCGAGCACAAACGGCAGTTCCTCATATTCCACCTTGATCTTCCGGACTGCCTGTACGGCGGAAATCTCATCCTCCGCAATGACGGCGGCAACATCATCTCCATAATAGCGGACGTGCTTTGTCAGAAGATGCCGGTCCGCCACATCCTGGTGTGCCGGTTCCGTCGACCACGGATGGCCGGCAGTCGGGAAAGGAATGTCCGGAACGTCGAAACAGGTGACTATCTTAACGACACCAGGCACCTTCTCAGCCTCTGTCGTATCTATGGATTTTACGATAGCGTGACACACATCTGCATGCTTGACCTTGGCAATATATGCGCTTTTGTCACACAGATCGTCCGTATACCGCGTCATGCCGGTAACCTTATCGTGGGCATCAACACGCGGTACGCTTTTACCAACAAGCATAGTGCACACTCCTTTCATTAATGACAGTTATTTTATTAAGAATCTCTGCTTATTCTGATTATACATGATTTAACAGCTGATTTGTATCTATGAAAGCTGCAATTCGTATGATTTTTTAAGACAAGACGAATCTGTTTATTTTTAAGCGATCTGCTGTTATAATAAAGACAATGAAATATTATAAGGAGTGATTTTCAATGAACGATACAATCGATACACTGACAACAAGAAAAAGCGTGCGCAGCTATAAAGCCGGACTGATCAGAGACGAAGAGCTTCTGCAGATTGTCAATGCAGGACTTTCGGCACCGAGCGGTATGAATGCACAGCCTGTAAAACTGGTCGTGGTTCGTGATAAGGCTACGAGAGATCAGCTTTCCGAGATGAACAGGAAGATCATGGGTGTTGACTTTGACCCGTTTTACGGAGCACCGGAGCTGATTGTTGTACTTGCCCGCAAGGAACGGCCTACCTATCTGTATGACGGTGCGCTCGCTATGGGCAACATGATGAATGCGGCCTGCTCGCTGGGCGTCGGCAGCTGCTGGATTCATCGCGCGAAAGAGGAATTTGAGAGCGAGGAAGGCAGACAGCTGCTGAAGAAGTGGGGACTTGAACCGGACGAGTATGAAGGCATCGGCCACTGCATCCTTGGCTACACTGACGAGAAGGTAGCCGGCGACAAGATCATTCAGCCTGACCGTGTGCTTTATGTATAATTGACTGCAGGAGGGACTATGAACAGCAGTGAAACTGATCTGGACAGTCTGTCTCTGGACCAGCTCAAACAGGTCTATTCCATGAATTTCAATACGGCAGCCGGCATGAATCCGTCTGATAAGGCAGATCGGGTGCGGCTTGTCGCTGTCTATGGCCGCAATCTTGAACTGGCGCGCCGTATTTACGCAAAGGAACACGATGCGGATACGCTGCATCTGCTGGTAGAATCTTATCTGGATCTGCTGGATGTCATGGATACCGGCGTGCCGGATTATGACGATCTTGCCGAGCATGCCCGCGTGTATGCCGAGCAGCTTGTCGATACGGCAGCGGATCTGTACAGTTATCAGCAGCTGGATTCGGCGCTGACCTATGTCGGCATGCATGCCGACCGTCATGCACTCGAAGAGACGCTGAAAATGCGTATCAAGACGGAGAAGAAGATACTGCAGCTCGAGAGCAGTGTCAATCACAAGATCCTCCTCGGCGATACGTGCCGCGAGCTGATGTCTCTGTACTATGAAGACGGCAGGCTGGCGGAGGCAATCCGGCTTTGTCGGCAGTGCGTGGAACTGGATGATCAGGCGGCCCGCGAGGATACCGATAAGAACAACCAGCAGATCAACACCGAGATACTGTTTCAGGACTACAGCAACCTTGTCTATCTTCTGCTGGAAAATGGTGATGACGATGAAGCCTGGTATATTTATGTCGGGAAAAAGGTTTATCAGTATCCATTTGAGGATGAAGGCGCAAAGCAGCTGAATACCAGAATCCAGGAATATTTTCTGGGGCATAAGAAGACAGAATAATATGCGCAGAATAAAGATAACAGCGGTGCGGAAGGCATCTTACGACGATCTGTCCGCGCTCTATGAAAATCCGCTGGAAAATGCCTGCAGCGTACAGGAAGGGCAGGTATTTATTGCGGATGGCTGGAAGAAACCGGAAGGGCTGTGTGAGAGTGCATGGGAGAGCATGTCTCCCTTTGTGATGGCACTGGCCTGCGGCGGGGAAGATTTCTATGACGGCTGGATGAAAAATCCGAAATCGGCGATGATTTCCTGCAATGACGGCTTTCGGCCTGTCAGCTTTTATATTGAAGTGATTCCGGAAGAGGGGGATATTTCCGGATAGAGTAAGCGGCAAACCGGAAACGGCTTGCCGCCTGTTTGTTTCTGAGGAGAGAATATGGCACTTTATGCGATCGGGGATCTGCACCTTGCCGGGCAGACCAAGGTAAAGGCACCGATGCAGCGCAGCAGCAAGGTGTGGAAAAATCATGAGAAGAAGCTGAAAGATAACTGCAGAAGACTGATTCACCCGGACGATACGCTGGTTCTCGTCGGCGATCACAGCTGGGGACGGAAGCTGGAGGAATGTGAACTGGACTTTCAGTATATCGAGTCGCTGCCGGGGCGGAAGATTTTGCTGCGCGGCAATCATGATATGTTCTGGGAAGCGAAGAAGACGGCGAAACTGAACGCGATGTTTGCGGGAAAGCTTGAATTTCTGCAGGGCAATTTTTATACATATAAGGATTATGCGCTGATAGGGACGAAAGGGTATTGCTATGAAGGACTGGATACGCCCGAACATGCGGCCAGCCTGGTCAGGCGCGAAGCGGGACGTCTTCAGATTTCTTTCGAACTGGCACGGCAGGCGGGTTTCCGAAAATTCATCATGTTTCTGCATTACCCGCCTACGAATATTTACGAGCGCAGCAGCATTTTTACGAAGATGGCGGAAATGTACGGGGCGGAGCAGGTTGTCTATGCGCACTGCCACGGCAAGGCGCGTTTTCATGACAGCATCCGCGGCAGAAAAAACGGAATTCTTTACAGTCTCGTATCGGGTGACTGTCTGAACTGGGAACCGCAGAAAATTTTACCGTAAAATATCTGAAGCAATGCCGAAAATGCGCAAATTTTCCAATAAAAAGCGAGAATATGTGTTATTATTAAACAAATACTTCGGAGGGGGTAGATGACTATGAAAAGAGATAAATATATCAAATGTTCACGTGCTGCCCGGAAACTGGAACCGGCGGATCTTGTGCTGAAGAATGCGAAGATTGTAAATGTTTTCACGGACCGGGTTGAAGAAGGCAATATAGCGATTACCAACGGCATGATTGTCGGCATCGGTGACTTTGAAGGCATCCGCGAGATTGATGTCGGCGGCCAGTATGTGACATCAGGTTTTATCGATGCGCATCTGCACCTTGAGTCGACATTGGTCAATCCGCAGGTGCTGATTTCAAAAGCGGAGCAGCACGGTACCACGACATTTATCGTGGACCCGCATGAGGTTGCCAATGTAGCCGGTACGGACGGCATTGATTATCTTCTTTCCCAGACGGAAAATGTGCCGGCACATGTCTATGTCATGATTGCATCCTGCGTGCCGGCCACGCCGATTGATGATAATGGCTGTACGCTGACGGCAGGCGATATGATTCCTTATCTGCGCCATAAGCGTGTCCTCGGACTTGGCGAGGTCATGGACTGCATGTCGGTCATCAACGGAGATCCGTGGATGAACGAAAAACTGGAACTTTTTGATGGCAAGGTCAAGGACGGCCACGCGCCGAATCTCACGGATGAGGAGCTGGCTGCCTACGTCATAGCCGGCGTCACGACGGACCATGAGGGAACGACGTATGAGTATGTCATGAAGGAACGTTCCATGGGCATGACCTGCCACATCCGTGAAGGAAGCGCAGCCCGGAATCTGGAGATGATTGTCAAAGGCATTGTCGAAAATAATACCAATACAGAAGGTTTCTGCTTCTGCACCGATGATAAGCATATCGAGGATATTACGGACGAGGGCGATATTGACCACAATGTCCGCAAGGCAGTCAGCATGGGCATCAACCCGATTGCAGCGGTAAAGATGGCGACGATTCAGCCCGCCAGATGCTATGGACTGCGGCGTACAGGTGCGGTGGCACCGGGATTCGACGCCGATCTCGTAGTCTGGGATTCCATCAAGGATTTCAACGCGCAGATGGTATTTTATAAAGGCGAACTGGTTGATTTTTCCAAGAAGATTCCGGAACCGCCTTGCCCGGCGAAACTGATGGATACGATTCATCTTGGAGAAATCGATCCGGAGAAACTGAAAATCCGGCTGGATGGAAAGCCATTCCCGGCGATCCAGATGATTCCGGAACAGATTCTGACCGAGCGCAAGGATATTATGCTGCCGGGCAATGAATATTTTGAGCCGGATGGCAATACAGATAAGATTGCCGTTTTTGAGCGGCATCACGCAACAGGCAAAATCGGTGTCGGTGCAGTCGTCGGTTTTAATCTGAAAGGCGGCGCCATCGCTTCATCCGTATCGCATGACAGCCACAATATCATCGTAATCGGCGACAACGACAGAGATATTCTCATGGCCGTCCACGAACTGGAGCGTACCAAAGGCGGCTATACGGTGATCCAGAACGGCAGCGTCTATGATACCCTGGAACTGCCGATCATGGGCCTGATTTCTGACCGGAATTATTCGTATGTCAGCAAGAAGATCAAGAAGATGAGTGCCCGTGCGCACCGAATGGGTGTGCCGAAGCAGATGGACCCGTTTATTACGCTTTCCTTTATGGCTTTGCCGGTCATTCCGGAGATCCGCTGCACACCGCGCGGTGTTTACAGCGTTTCAGAAGGAAAGTTCCTGCGATAGAGGCGTCCCTGTGTCTTTATGAAAAACATCGCCGAATATCGGCTTGACTATCATTTTCGGCTATGGTATAGTATAGAAAATTTAGTATGATAAACTGATGAAGCGGAGATCAAGCAGTATATGGAGCGCACAGAGAGTCCGGGCAGATGAGAGCCGGATCGTGACCGTTTTGTAAATGGACCGCGGAGGGCAAGGTGAAAGCTTTATACGAGGCGAGTATCCCTGACGTAAGGCATACGTTATCATGCCGTAGATATGTTGGTATCTAGTGAGTGTGTGGAGACACAAAGCAAGGTGGCACCACGGGTTTACAGCAATCCCGCCCTTGACAGAAGTATATTCTGTCAAGGGCTTTTTTTATTGCCTGAATGTAAAGCGAGGTAGACATGAGACAGACATCAATTGAAGAAGTGAAGCAAATCGCATCATCCGGGGATTATCGGCGGATTCCGATCACCAGAGAGATTCTTGCGGATATCCGGACACCGGTTGAGACGCTCCGGGCTCTTCAGAACGTAAGCAGCCACTGTTTTCTTCTGGAAAGTGTGGAGGACAGCCGCCAGTGGGGACACTATACATTTCTGGGCTATGATCCAACGATGGAAATATCCTGCAAGGATCATTTGCTTACGATCAACGCAGGCGGCCGCATTCAGATGAGAACAGATCATCCGGGCAGCAGCATCAAGCAGATTATCCGTGACAACCGGTCACCGGCGATCGAGGGCATGCCGACGCTGACAGGCGGTCTCGTGGGATATTTTTCGTATGATTATATCCAGTACGGCGAGCCGGCGCTGGACCTGAGTGCACCTGACGAGGACAGGTTTGATGATGTGAATCTGATGCTTTTTGACAAGCTGATCTGTTATGACAATCTGCAGCAGAAAATCATTCTGATTGCCAATGTTCACACAGACGATATCGATACTGATTACAACAAGGCGGTTTTAAGCCTTAATGAGATGGAGCACCTGATCCGGGAGGGGAAGCCGAAGGAGATTCAGAAAGGAAGACTTCTGGAGCAGCTGAAGCCAAAGCTTTCCAGGGAAGAATTCACAGAGAAAGTTGAGAAGACTAAGCATTACATACATGAGGGCGATATCTTTCAGCTGGTGTTTTCCAATCCGATGCAGGCCCGATTTGAGGGAAGTCTGCTGGATACATATCGGATACTCCGTACAACAAATCCATCTCCTTATATGTTTTATTTTTCCGGTGACGATGTGGAAATCGCCGGTGCTTCTCCGGAGACGCTGGTCAAGGTGGAAAACGGCGAGATCCGTACATTTCCGCTTGCCGGTACGAGACCGCGAGGCCGGACATACGAAGAGGACAGGGAACTTGAGCATGCGCTTCTCAACGATCCGAAAGAGCGGGCAGAGCACAACATGCTGGTGGACCTCGGACGGAACGATCTTGGCCGGCTCTGCAAATTCGGCAGTGTAGAGGTTGAAAAATACATGTGCATCGAAAAATATTCCCATGTCATGCACATCGGTTCGGCCGTGAAAGGAAGGCTGCGGGATGATGTTCAGGCAATCGATGCCGTTGACAGCGTACTGCCGGCCGGAACGCTTTCCGGTGCCCCGAAATTCCGTGCCTGCCAGCTGATCAATGAGCTGGAGCAGGATAAACGCGGTATTTACGGCGGGGCGATCGGCTATGTCGATTTTACCGGCAACCTGGATGTCTGCATCGCCATCCGCCTGGCCTATAAGAAAAACGGCAAGGTATTCGTCCGTTCCGGTGCCGGCATTGTCGCGGACAGTGTGCCGGACAACGAATATCAGGAATGCATCAATAAGGCAAAGGCTGTGGTGGAAGCCATTCAGAAGGCACAGGAGGTGTGAAGATGATATTGCTGATCGATAATTATGACAGCTTTTCCTATAATCTGTATCAGCTGATCGGTTCCCTGAACCCGGACATCCGTGTCATACGAAATGATGCCTGTACGGTCAGTGAGATCCGGCAGATGCAGCCGGACAGAATCATTCTTTCACCAGGTCCCGGAAGACCGGCGGATGCCGGTGTGTGCGAGGAGATTGTCCGGCAGCTTGCCGGAAAGCAGCCGATCCTCGGCGTATGCCTCGGGCATCAGGCAATATGCGAAGCCTACGGTGCGAAAATCACATATGCAAAACAGCTGATGCATGGAAAGCAGTCGCAGGTTTATCTGATGACAGACAGCCCCGTTTTTCAGGATATGAATGAGACAGTTCCGGTTGGCCGCTATCATTCCCTGGCAGTGGATGAGAAGACACTGCCGCCGGTGCTCAGAATTATTGCCCGCGCGGATGACGGCGAGGTGATGGCCGTGGCAGATGATAAAAAGAAAGCCTATGGACTGCAGTTCCATCCGGAATCCATCATGACACCGGATGGTGCAAAGATGCTTGCTAATTTTCTGAATATATAAGAAACAGGAGACCAGCTATGAAAAGTCAAGTATAAATTAGCAGAAATTTATCTTTTTATCCCATGGCTATAAAAGGGTAACTTTAATAGAGCTCCCTTACAGGT